>JABMRB010001283.1 GCA_013202865.1 Candidatus Nealsoniibacteriota bacterium
GTACGGTTGGGGCACGGGTCGGATTTGGGATTTGGGATTTGGGATTTGGGATTTGGGAGTTGGCCCTATCGAGAATCGCTAGCCGAGGGCGGAAGCGCACGGAGGCGTCGCGAAATCGTCTCTTCCGCCACGGGACTGGGCACCAAGCCGACGCCCACGACCGGATACCACAGTATATCCAATAAGAATCACCCCGGCAACGGCACGATCGCCCCAACGGCACAGCGTTCAACACCCGGGATATCCAACGAAACCACTACAACCGCGCCGTCCCGCTACGATTGCTCGACCGGTCCAAACGGCACTCTGGCGTTCAGAGTCTTGTCGGCCCGACCGGCGTACCGATAGTACCAGTACCGTGGCTCCTGTCAGACGAGTGTGTCACGGACGGCCTTGACGGCTGGTCGTTTACCAGACGAGGAGATTGGCCCGGCAGCCGCCGGGCTCGAGGAAACAGCTTGGGATTCCCCCGGGGAACGGCGAGGCCCATCCTTGCCCTCCTTCCAGTAAAACGGCTCCGGAGAATATCCGGAGCCGTCTTGCTTTCTTGCCGTCCGCTACACGGCAATTGTGCCGATGTGACGCAGCAGTGTGCGGTCCTTCAGATGCTCAGACCACCGTCCGGCCGAAGAACCCCTTGGTCCGGCCACGCAAGTGATACCGGGCGGCCAGCGGTTGTCCGTCGTCCGATTGGATCTTGGCGCCCGGCAGCCCCGTCCCGTCGGCGTGACCGGACTGTGTTGTGGCTGTGCTTGAGAGGCACCAGGCCAAACCGGCAAGAAAGATCAGGGCAGTGAGTACGCGGTGCAAGTTCGACATAGCGGAATCTCCTCTTGTGCAAGCGAAGCGCGTCTTGACAGTACGGTTGATCTGGGGAAAGCGAAGTCCGAAAACGGCTCCGGACCCGGGTTGTTTTGGCCGCAACTTGTGGGCTATTCGTCGGACGGCGAGCCGCGATTCTCCGTATCTCATTACCGCATAACGACTTGCGGTGACGTCGGCCCACTGTCGGTCGCTACGGCACGTTGCCTTTTGTCATCATCGGCATTCCGCCACGATGCCTTCCAGGTACTCCATTACTCATTCTATCGAGAATGGTCCGCGGGCCAATTCGTCCAGGCTAGCCGCCACAGCAGGATCCGTCCGATTCCAACGCAATATCGGTATCCTCTCTATGGACCACCGAACTTACCGTGAACTGCTTGCCCCGCGACGAAATCCCGAAGGCCGCCAAGGCGTTGAGGAAAGGGCGCCTGCTCAGGTCGATCGCAACGGTTACGCGAACTTCACCCGACTCGAGTGCCGGCTCCGACGGCGGATCGCACGGCAGCGTGCCAGCCTGCTGTACCGGTGCCGCGGCAGATGGATCTTCCAACACGACACTAGCGCACGACCCGACATGAACGACGTGCGGAGCCAGAATCCGCTCGACCACGAGCGCGAGTTCGTCAATCGGGGCCCCTTTACCCGCCTCCCGTGCGCCGACGGTTGCGGCGTGTGTCACGGCCTGTTCGACGATCATTGTCGTGCCAAACTGGATACCCGCCACAAACAGCACAATCAGAACCACCAGGGCAATCACCAGTTCCAACGTCTGTACGCCCCGTCGCCGTTGCCGGTACATGCAATGGTCCCCTCGTCGTGCTTCAGTGACAAATCTTCCTGCCCCGGTAGCCGCATTTCTCGTACCATCGCCGCACGGCTTGCCTTCGGGTGGCTGGGGCAAAGCGCATTGGGCCCCCCGTCGCTGCTAGCCTGCCTTGGAATCCACCCTGCGGCGTTGCCTTTGGTCAACTTCGCGTCTGCGAATCGCAACGTATACGGCGGAACTCGGGCGTGATTCCGGCAAGAAACGTCCGGCGCCGGGCGATCTTCGCCCGGGGCGGCTTGGCGGTATGGCATGTGCCCCTGGAGAGGGCGAGGCAGAATTCCGCTCCATGTACGGGGAAAGTCTATGCATCCGCGACTGCGTACCACCGAACCGTCGAAAGACCGCCCGCCCGCAGCACGCGGCAACCGGCGACGCGGGTCGATTGCCTTAGAACTGGTGCTGGTGCTGCCCGTGCTGATAACGCTGATCGCCGTGATCGTCGCATTCGGAATGTTCCACGCCAACATGCAACAGATCGCGTTGGCTGCCCGTGCCGGTGCCGAAGCCGCCTCGCAAACCGATGCGTACCTGCTCGGCAACGACGGCGACCCGGTTCCCGACGAGGTAATCCGCGCGGTCGAGATCCAACTGCAAAGCTCCCGAATCGATTACTGCGGTATCCGCCTGGAACATAACCTCGACGGCGAACAGGTGGTATTGGTGTCGCATCCCGACGGCGGCGATTGCGCGTCGGGCGAGATGGAAACGCTGGAAGCAGACGCCCCGCCGCGAAAATACGTCCGCCTTACCGTGTGCGTCCCTCGTGGCCGGGTCATGCCGCCGCACCTGTCCATGTTGGGACCGATCCTCTGCGGCCCCTCGCAGACGGTCGGCAGCACCAGCATCTTCCGTTATGAACTTCAGCCCTAGCCGCAAGCCAGTGGCACAGGCGTCCCGCCTGTGGTCGGCCGACTTGGCCTGGCATTGCCAGTAGTGTTGTACAGGCGAGACGCCTGTGCCACCATTATTTACAGGCGAGACGCCTGTGCCACTACGATTTGTCTGTCCTAACGCCAGGATTTATGCGGAAAGCAGCCATGAGAACGCAAACTCTCAAGCAACCAAGACGGCCCGAGCGACGCGGCATTGCCACGCTGTGGGCCGTGCTGACGATTCCAATCATGCTGGTCATGCTTTGTGGCGTAATCCACATCGCGAATCTTTGGCTCGCGCGCGTCGAATTGGAAAATGCCCTGGAAGCGGCCGCCCTGGCAGCGGTCAAAGAATGGGGCGACGCCAACGGCGGGGCTACCGACGTCCCGCGAGAGATCGGCGTTGCCTATGCCGGGACCAATACGACACGCCGCATGCCCGTCGAAATTGCCACGAACCTGCATCCCAATCCCTCCGAGGACAACCCCAACGCGAACCTCGCTTGTGCCGTCGACCGGGCCGACCCGAGCTCCGGCACCCCACCCACCGGGAACCTCATCTTCGGGGCCATCACCGACGACGATCCGCTGCACCCGATCACGTTCAACGCCGGGGGTGCCGGCGGGTGTCTTCCCGCGTTGGTCTCGATCGACGTTACCAAGCCCGACGCCGGAAGTGGCAACGCCAACTCCGAAACCCACGAGCGGATGTTCGGTATCTTCTTCGACGAGGGGCCCTCGAACCTCTCGATCCGCTCGGTGTCGTTTACGATTCCGGTCCTGCGGGCGAAGAACCTCTCGCAACAGCCCTATTTCGACGCCGACAAGCGGATCGTGCTCTCCGTCAACGACATGGACGCCGACTCGCTCAACCGCGACAATCCGGACCCGCAGCCGAAAGACGTTCGCGGCCTCGACCCGACGCCCGTCACGGCGCCGGACAATTGGCTTTGTCCGCAATCCCCGCCGGGCCGCAATCCCAACGGAGACGCCTGCTTCACGCTCGCCGATCAGGTCGTGTGCAAGCCATGCGGCGACGATCGCTTCCGCACGCTGACAATCCACTTCCGCGACGGGGCCTTCACGACCACCAACGATCGGGACACGACCGATTTCATCCGTTTCGGTGCCTCGGTCAACCAACTGAATCCGCCCGCCATACCGGGCCCGGGCAGCAAGAACGACGGCGAGGCCTTCCGTAAGGCACCGGTCCGCGTGACCGTCGTCTTCTACAACACCACAACCGGGACGACCGTCACCGGCAGCGGCGTCTTCGTCGACGACGACGATCCGAACAACGGCCGGGCAGTGGCCCTGATCGGCGGCGCCGGCGGCGGCACACCGGCCGTACGAGCCCGGGCGATCGTGCCCGTGCCGTCTCTCTACGGTCGGCTGTTCGGCATTGGCGAGCCGGCCTACGTCTCCGCCTGTGTGACCGCGGTCTACGATTGCGAGCTCCGCCGGCCCCGGCTGATCCGCGTCGACCGGTTCATCTGCCCCGGTCCGAATCCGTAGATCACAGTTCGTAGTGCCCCGATTCATCGGGGCTGGGTAGCCGGAACCGCATGAATTCGGTCACTACAAACCACCCACCGCAGGCCGGTTCAACCGGCGCATCCGGTATCTCTGGAATCCGCCATGCCGGGCAGGTTCTGCGGACGGTTTCCTACGCTAGACTTGTCAAGACGGCATGCGCCAAATGATACAAACGGACAACAGTACAGGAGTCTTTCGATGAAAATCGCCATGGTCGGCACCGGCTACATCGGGCTGGTGACTGGAACTTGTTTCGCCGAGACCGGCAACGACGTCGTCTGCATCGATATCGACAAGAAGAAGATCGCCGGGCTCAAGAACAACGTCCTGCCGATCTACGAACCGGCCCTGGCAGAACTCGTCGAGCGCAACCAGCGGGCAGGCCGGCTGACCTTCTCCACCAACCTGGGCGAAGCGATCCGCGACCGGACGCTGATCTTCATCGGCGTGGGGACTCCTCAAAGCGAATCCGGCTCGGCCGATCTGACCGCCGTTTGGGCCGTCGTCGACGAGATCCGTGAGTCGGCCACCAACTCGAAAATCGTCGTCGTCAAGAGCACGGTCCCGGTCGGTACCAACGCCAAGGTGGCCGAACGACTCAACCAGGGTACGATCCGCCATCGTACGGCCAGCAACCCGGAGTTCCTCAAGGAAGGCTGCGCCGTGGACGACTTCATGAAACCCGACCGCGTCGTCGTCGGCACCCGACAGCCGGAGGTCGCCGAGATCTTGCAAGAATTGCACCACCCGTTCATTCGCACCGGGCACCGGTTTCTGACGATGTCGCCCGAGAGCGCCGAGATGACCAAGTACGCGGCCAACTGCTGCCTGGCGACCAAGATCTCATTCATCAACGAAATGGCCAACCTCTGCGAACGGCTCGGCGCCGATATCCACGACGTCCGGCAAGGGATCGGCTACGACGCGCGGATCGGGTTCCAGTTCCTGCATCCGGGCGTCGGCTACGGCGGTTCGTGCTTCCCCAAAGACGTCTCCGCGATGATCGCGCTGTCGACCGAGGTCGGCGTCCCGTCGCAGATCATGCAAGCCGTCCATCAAGTGAACGAGACCCAGAAGGGCGTCCTCTTCGATAAACTCATCGAGTTGCTCGACGGTGATCTTGTCGAGAAGACCGTTGCGGTCTGGGGCTTGGCCTTCAAGCCATGCACCGACGACGTCCGCGAGGCGCCGTCGCTGGTGTTGATCCGGCAGTTGCTCGATGCCGGCGCTGCCGTGCGTGTATTCGATCCCGAGGCACTGGAAAATGTGCGAAAGATCTTCGGCGACCGGCTCACCTACTGCGATCGGGCCTACGGCACGACCGAAGGCGCCGACGCCTTGGCCGTGGTCACCGAGTGGAAGGAGTTCCACAACCCCGACTTCGAGCTGCTGCGCCGCCTGATGGCCCGCCCGATCATCGCCGACGGCCGCAATCTCTACGACCCCGCCCAGATGGCCGAACTCGGCTTCACCTACGCCAGCATCGGCCGCGCCACAGCAGCCCCCACCCCGGCGGCAGCAGCCATCCAAAGCATTTAGCCCCGGGTGAATATTTAGCCCCGGGTGAGCATTTAGCCCCGGGTGAATACACCCGGGGTCAAGATCATACTACCCGGCGAGCCGCCGGGTTTATCCCGGCGCAGGGAAATCTCGCGAGCGCAAGCAAAGCGCGGGGGCAAGCCCCGCGGCTCGCTCAACCAAACGTCTCCAAACTCTCCTGCACGTCGGCGATCCGCAGCGCCGTCTTGTACGTGATCGTCTCGCCCGGCAA
>JABMRB010001284.1 GCA_013202865.1 Candidatus Nealsoniibacteriota bacterium
CTTCGTGATCTACGCCAATATCGCCGGCTTCGCCCCGGCAGCGAAATCGCAGGCGATGTCGGGCAGTTGACCGCCGACGTGCTAGCGCGGGCCGACGGCTATCGCCCGATCGACCAGCGCAGCGAGCTGGACCGTTGGATCCTCAGCGAACTGAGCCGTACGGCCGCCGACGTGGTCGAGCGACTCGACGCTTACGATAACTACACGGCCTGCACCCGGCTGACCGAGTTCCTCGACGCGTTGAGCAACTGGCACGTACGCCTCAGCCGCGACCGGTTCTGGAGCGGCGAGCCGTCGGCCGACAAGAGCGACGCCCACTGGACGCTCTACGAATGCCTGCTGACGACATGCAAACTGATGGCCCCGTTCGTGCCGTTCCTGGCCGAAGAGATGTGGCAGAACCTGGCGGTTGCGGGCTGTGGCGATCGAGCCACGCCGGCCTCCGGCAGCAGGGCCATTGAAAGCGTTCACCTTTGCGACTATCCGACCGGCGACGCGGCGGTGATCGACAAACTGCTCTCCGAACGGGTGGCCTTGGCGCGGGAGATCGTCTCGCTGGGGCGCAGTGCCCGCATGGGTGCGAAACTGAAGGTTCGGCAGCCGCTCTCGCTGGTCGAGGTCGTGCTGGCCGACGATCGGCACAAGGCATGGCTCGATCAACATGCGTCGTTCATCTGCCGCGAGTTGAACGTCAAGCGGCTCGAATTCACCGAGCAGGCCGAGCAGTATATCACCTACAGCGTGTTGCCCGATCTGAAACGGCTCGGTCCGCGGCTGGGTAAGCAATTGCCCGCGCTGCGTAAGGCGTTGGCCGGTGCCGATGGCGGCCGGTTGTTGGCAGACATGGAGCAGGACGGCAAGCTCACGTTTCACTTACCCGGTGGTCCGGTCACGCTCGACGGCGACGACATCCAGGTCCGCCTGCAAGCCAAAGAGGGCTGGGCCGCCGCGCAAGGTGCGCAGTGCGTCGTCGTGCTGGCCACCGAGTTGACCGAGGAGTTGATCGCGGAGGGGTTGGCACGCGAGGTCGTCCGAACGCTCAACGAAGAGCGCAAGAAGATGGGCTGCGAGTTCACCGACCGGATCGCCGTTGGGTTCGTTACCGAGTCGACGGAACTCCGGGCGGCCATCGAGCAGTTCCGCGACTACGTTGCAGCCGAGACACTGGCCGTCGAGTTGACATTCAAACCGATCCCTGGAGTGGAGCCCGTCGAAGTCAAGCTGAGCGGCTTCAAGTTGACGTTGTACGTGAAGGTGGTGCCCGATGGATCGTAGATCCCCTAAGCCTTTCGACTGCGTTGAAATGAAACACGCAGCGCAACGCAAATTGAGGGCGGAGTACGAATCCCGCAAAAACGAATTCTCCTCATACATGGAGTTTCTCGACGCAAAGGCCCGTAAGTCTCAATGGCAAAATGAGTTCTGGGCGAAAGTAGAGGCCGCCCGGAAGAGTTCCAGCTAAGATTCTTGCTCCTGTCCCATTTGTTACCCGAGAATTCGAGTCGTCGAGCATGACTGCATTCCCTTTGAAACCCCTTCGCATCATCGTACTGATCTCCGGTGGCGGGACGACGCTGCGGAACTTTGTTCGCCATATCGACGCCGGACGGCTTGACGTCGAAATTCCGCTGGTGGTGTGCAGTAGTGCCAAGGCCGGCGGTATCACGCTGGCTGCCGAGGCCGGGGTTCCGTGCGAAGTGATCCGGCGCAAGACGTTCGCTTCCCGGGAGGCCTTTAGCGACGCCATCTTCGCCCGGGCGCGAGAGGTCGACGCCGATCTGGTCGTGATGGGTGGGTTTCTCAAGCTAATCACGATCCCCGACGACTTCCACAACCGCGTGACCAACATCCACCCGGCCCTGATCCCCGCCTTCTGCGGCGACGGGATGTACGGCCATCTGGTCCACGAGGCCGTGCTGGAATATGGCGCCAAGATCAGCGGCTGCACGGTCCACTTCGCCGACAACCAATACGACCACGGCCCGGTAATTCTACAGAAGTCGGTGCCGGTACACGACGACGACACCCCCGAGACACTGGCTGCCCGGGTGTTCGAGGCCGAGTGCGAGGCGTATCCGGCAGCGTTGCAGTTGATCGCCAAGGGTCGGGTGCGTGTTGAGGGACGGCTGGTTCGGGTATCACCCGAGTGAGGGGTTTACAGCGAGCCGCCGGGCTTACCCCGGCGCCTACGTGCGCGGGGGCAAGCCCCGCGGCTCGCTGGGGAGTTTCTCTCGTACCCAGGCTCTGCCTGGGAACGCACTGTTTTGGAGGCTCCGCCTCCCTCGCCCTTGGGACGACGTAACCCGTTGTTGTTGCACGACTTGCGATTCAGCGAGGCAGAGCCTCGGTGCATTGCGTTCCCAGGCGGAGCCTGGGAACGAGGAGAGTGATGGGGTATTTCCGTCGTCTGGTGACCATGAATCTGCTAGAATATGACAGATTATGGCGTCTCCTGGTTGCAATCTGTCATGCTTTCGACGATAATCGGAGGAAGGAGACCAAGCAATCAGGATCCAGGATGATCTGCCATGCTGGCGGAAGAGCGACGAAATCGACTTTTGGAGATGGTTCGGGCGAAACGGTTCGCCTCGCTGCCGGACTTGGCCGAGCAGTTGGAGGTTTCCGAATCGACCGTCCGTCGCGACTTGGAGTTCCTCGAGCGGCAGGGTGCCACCCGACGGATCCATGGCGGCGTGCTCTATGCGGGCAGTTCGCCTAAGTTGCCACACTTCGACGTGCGGCAGTCGGCCAAGTGGGACCAGAAGAAGGCGATCGCTGCGATGGCCGTCGGGCTGATTGAGGACAGCGACACCGTGTTGCTCGACGGCGGCAGCACGACCTACGAAGTCGCACGGCTGCTGGTCGGCCGACCCGTTCACGTCGTCACGACCTCCTTGCCGGTCGCCACGCTGTTCGCCTCCGATGCGATCAGCGACCTGGTGCTGATCGGCGGGAATATATGCCCCCGGACCGGCGTGGCCCAGGGACCGTACGCCGACAAGATGCTTGCTTTGGTCCGAGTACGAAAAACGATCCTCAGCGTGGCCGGGATCAACCAGGAGGGCTGCTTCAACAACAACCTCCTGCTGGTCGGGACGGAGAAGATGATGATGCAAGCGGCCGACGAAGTGATCGTCGTGGCCGACAGTTCGAAGTTCGGGCGACAGAGCCTTACGCACGTTTGTCCGTTGGCGGAAATCGACCATCTGGTCGTCGACCACGGCATTACCGAGGACTGGAAAGAGAAGGTCGTTACGGCCGGCGTCAATCTGTTGATTGCCGGGCCGAGCGACGTGGGATAATCGCAGGAACACCAGATGAGCATCGCCGAGACGATTCAACTACCGCAGCTCGCGCAGACAACGTTCGACCGGACCGTGATCGAACAGATCGTCCGCGAGGTCGTGCTCTCGCAGACGGGCGGCCCACCGAACACGCCGGAGCTGGTCGTAAGCGTCTCGGCAAGGCACGTCCACCTTACCGACGAGCACGTTGAGACGCTCTTCGGAGCCGGCCAGAGGTTGACCGTGATGAAGGACCTTTATCAGGACGGATTCTTCGCGGCCGACCAGACCGTGATGGTCGTGGGCCCGCGGCGGCGGATGTTGCCGTCGGTTCGGATCTTGGGTCCGACGCGACCGGCATCACAGGTCGAACTGGCGTATACCGACGGTATTTCGCTGGGGATCGACACGCCGGTCCGCGCCAGCGGTCAGATCGAAGGTACGCCTGGCTGCGTGCTGGTGGGGCCGGCGGGCGTTGTGGAATTGAAAGAGGGTGTGATCCGCGCCGAGCGGCACGTCCACATGGGCCCGGCCGACGCCATAAGTTACGGCGTCCAAGACAAGGACCGGATGAGTCTTCGGGTCGAGTCGGCTTGTTCGGCGGTGTTCGAGAACCTGCTGGTTCGCGTGGGCGAGAAGATCAAACTGGAGGTCCACCTGGACACGGACGAGGGCAACGCGTGTGGCATCGACCATGCGACGAGAGTGGAGTTATTCAAACCGTAAGTTACTCAATACAGCACGTTACTCAATACAGCACAGTTTCTGAAACCTGGAGAAAAGTACCATGGCAAAGGCAATGGAAGCGCTGGGCATGATCGAGGCTAAGGGTTTTGTGACCCTGGTCGAGGCCAGCGACGCAATGATGAAGGCGGCGAACGTCGAGTTTCTCGGCTGGGACAAGGTCGGCGGCGGGATGGTCAGCGCGTTCGTGACCGGCGACGTCGCCGCCGTGAAGGCCGCCACCGACGCCGGTGCCGCCGCGGGCGGACGAATCGGCGAAGTGGTCAGTGTGCAGGTCATCCCCCGGCCGCACGAAGACCTGGAAGTCGTGCTGCCGCAGATCGCCAAGTCCAAACGTTCGGCGAGCAAGTAGCACGCGGCCGAAGAACATCTGCAACCAATCACTACAAAGAGTTAAGGGAAACCACACGATGCAAGACGCCATTGGAATGCTCGAAACGAAGGGGCTGGTGGCACTGATCGAAGCGACCGACGCCATGGCCAAGGCCGCCAACGTACAAATCGCCAAGCGGATCCAGATCGGCGGCGGACTGGTCACCACGGTCGTCCGCGGCGACGTCGGCAGCGTGCGTGCGGCCGTCGAGGCCGGTGCTAACGCTGCCTCAAACGCAGGCGAACTGGTCGCCAGCCATATTATCCCCCGGCCGGCCGACGGCGTGGTCGAAGCGTATTTGTCGTAGAGACTGGGGGCTAGGGACTGGGGGCTAGTCCCCTGAGCGAGCCACCTAAGTAAGGAAACGCAAAGCGATGAAGATCCTCGTAGCCAACCTCGGGTCGACCAGCTTCAAGTACCGGCTGTTCGACATGGAGACGGAGCGCCAGCTTGCGCGCGGTGGGATCCAACGGATCGGATCGCCCGAGAGCGAGTGTTCGGCCGAGATCGGCGGGAAGACGCTGCAGAAGGTGATCGGCGTTCCCGATCACGCCGAAGCGGTTCGCCAGTGCCTGGCCCAGTTGACCGATCCTCAGACCGGCTGCCTGCGCGACGCTGCGGAGGTGTCGGCGATCGGATTCAAGGCGGTACACGGCGGTCGGATCACCGGTGTGCAACGGGTGACCGACGACGTACTCGCGGCCATGGAGGAGATGAACCCGGTGGCGCCGGCCCACAACCCACCCTACATCGCCGCGATGCGACAGATGGGCGAGCAATTGCCGGAGATCCCGCTGGTGGCGGCCTTCGAGACCGACTTCCACCAAACGATCCCCGATCGAAACCGCTACTATGCCGTGCCCTACGAATGGGCCGACGAAGGATTGATCCGCCGTTGGGGATTCCACGGCGCCAGCCATCGCTACATCGCCACGCGAACGGCCGAGCTGTTTTCTCGCGACGACCTGCGCGTGATCTCCTGCCACCTGGGCGGTTCCAGTTCGGTGTGTGCGATCCGTCATGGCCTGAGCGTGGCCACGAGCATGGGCTTCAGTGCCCAGAGCGGCCTGCCGCAGAACAACCGCTGCGGTGATTTCGATCCGTTCGCGTTGCCGGTGATTATGAAGCGCTCGGGCAAGTCGCTCGACGAGGTGCTCGACGTGCTGGCGTCGCAGAGCGGGCTGGCGGGACTCAGTGGCGTCGGCGGCGATCTGCGCGACATCGAACAAGCGGCCGAGGCCGGCAACGCCCGGGCGAGGCTCGCGTTGGACGTTTACGCTGCCGCCGTGCGGCACTACCTGGGCGCGTACCTGGTCGAACTGGGCGGGGTCGACGTGATCGCGCTAACCGGCGGCATCGGCGAGAACCGGGCCGAGTTCCGCCAAGCCATTTGCCGCGACCTGGAAGAGTTGGGCATCGTGCTCGACTCGCAGGTCAACACGACCGCCCGGGGTGAGTGCAGAATCAGCGCCCCGGAGAGCCGCGTTGAGATCTGGACCATCCCGACCAACGAAGAACTGATCGTCGCGCGGCTGACCGCACGCCTGCTGAAGGGTTAACGCCATGTTTGTTGCCAAAGTTATCGGATCGCTGGTTGCCACGCAGAAGGTCGACTCGATGACCGGCCACAAGCTGCTGGTGGTCGAGCCGTACCAGGTCGACAAGCCGGCGCAGAAGTCGCTGACCGGCACGGGGCGTTCGCTGGTGGCGGTCGACACGGTCGGCGCCGGCGAAGGCGAGTTCGTGCTGATCACGCAGGGCTCCAGTGCCCGGCTCACCCCCGAAACGAAGAACCTGCCGGTCGACACCGTGATCGTCGGTATCATCGACACGGTCCATGTCGATCAGACGTGTGTGTATGACAAGGAGGGGTGAGGGGCTAGGGATTAGGGGTGAGGGTTTTTCATCCCAACCGTAACGGCTATGGAACCGAGTGACGAGACGCCAGTGGATACGCCGAACGGAGTACAGCGAAGTGCCGAGCGCCAGCCCCTAATCCCTCACCCCTAACCCCTCATCTCGACCATGCAAAACGTACAAGTTGACGAAACACTGATCCGCAGCGTTGTTCAGCAAGTGGTTGCCCGATTGGGTGGCAACGGCGGCAACGGCGCGTCAGCCCCTCACCCCCGGCCCCTCTCCCCGCAAGCGGGGAGAGGGGAGGTTGGGTATCAGGGCCGCTTGGGGATGTTCACTTGCGTCGACGAGGCGGTGGCCGCCGCCGACGAGGCGTTCGACCGGCTTTCGCATCGCACCGTCGACGACCGCCGCCGCATCATCGACCACATCCGCCGCATCTCGATCGACCAGTGCGTCGAGCTCGGTACGATGGAGATGGAAGAGACCAAGATCGGACGGCTGGACCACAAAATCGAGAAGCTCAAAACGCTCGGCCTGCGATCGCCGGGCGTCGAGTTCATGCGGAGCGAAGTCTTCAGCGGCGACCATGGGCTGGCGGTGATCGAGCACGCCCCGTTCGGCGTCATTGGCGCGATTACGCCGGTGACCCATTCGCTGCCGACGATTACCGGCAACGCGGTGAGCATGATCGCTTCGGGCAACACGCTGGTGATCAACCCGCATCCGAGCGGTCGTCGCGTGGCGGCCGAGGGCGTGCGACGCTTCAACGAGGCAATCTATCGCGACCTGGGACTGGACAACCTGATCTGTGTGATCACCGAACCTACGTTGGAGACGGCCGAAGCGATTTTCAAGCACCGTGACGTGGCCCTGCTGTGCGTGACCGGCGGTCCGGCGGTTGCC
>JABMRB010001285.1 GCA_013202865.1 Candidatus Nealsoniibacteriota bacterium
GTTGTGGGAAGACTATCTCGACGGGGCGCCCTTCCATCACAGCGATACCAAGACCACTACCCAATTGCTGGGCAACCTCGTGCTGGTGTCGCTTCGCGAGACGCGGCTGAGCTACCAGCGTCGCCGTTGGAAGCGGCTGCGGCGGCTGGACCTGGCAAACACCCGCGCGACGCTGCGAGGGCCGTACCTGTGGTTCCACTTCATCTCCCGCAGCATTGCCCAGCAGACCGCCAAGCTGGTCGTCGACTACAACGCCCACGCCCTGCCGCTGAACCGCGCCGCGACGGCCGACGACTGCCAGATTCGCCGATACGTTCGCTGGCTGGCCCAGCGGATGCACGAGCCGATCGAGCGCGTCGAACTGCCCGACGCGTTCCGTACACGATGGGACGCGCTGGCCGAAGACGAGCACGACGCCGCGGACGAGAAGCCGAACCGCCGCCCGCGCGACTTCCACGCCAACGATTTCACGGCGATTCACTTTCTCTCGGCCGACGACGACGTGGAGGCCGACGTGCGACGCCGATACGGCGACGCCGTGGCCCGGCTGATGCGCCGCGACCGGCGCGACAACGTCCGCCGTGTCTTCCGCACCTTCCCGCTGCACCGCTGGCCCAAGGAACAGCGGACCTTCAACCCGCTGGCCGTCTACGACCGCTACTTCGCCGGCGGGCGGGTGTTGCTGCTGCCGTTGCGGGCGGTCTGGTGGACGGGCGTGCTCGCGTTTCGTGCCGTGCGGCAGCTTGGCCGGTTCGTCCGCGACGTCCTCTATCCGAACATCGGCGACCTGGACGCGTTGACCGAACCCGACCCCTACGCCGTGGCCGTGCGAAAGATCCACCGCATGCGCAAGCCGGTCTTCATGGAGTGCCTGCGGATGCGGGCTCGGTTCGACCCCGAGTATCTCGGGGCATGGAAGTCTGCCGACCAGGGGACCGGCCAGCCAGATCACCCGGCCGTCGCACCGATCGAAGAGGACCTCGCCACGATCGGTGCCGATCCCGGGCAGGTTCACGAGTTCCGGCAACTTACTGCCGAACGCCGCAGGCAGATGACCGACTTCCGGCGGCTGTTGGCGACCATGGACAGAGAGGTCTGCCGACCAGAGGTTGGCGAGCCGTTCTCGGCCGAATCGCTCCGTGCCATGGCGATCGCCTACACGATCGACTACCGCGACGTCCGCAGCCACGTCGAGGCCACCGAGCGGCTTCGCCGGGCGCTCGACGAGATCGCGACCAACGGCACGACCTCATCCGACGCCGCTCCGGGGCTGATTCGCACACCCCGGGCATGGTGGTGCCGGTTGCGACACGCGGGCAAGGCGCGACGTCTGTTCAGCCAGCCGGCACTGGCCGATTTCGACGCCGCCGCCCGCAGGGCGTCCACGCGAGAGATCTACGGCCGCCGCGGCGAGCTGCTCGCCGCATTGCGAACGCTGGCCGGCAAACACGGCCCCGACGATCCGGTCGACGCCGCCCGAACCACGCTATTGTCCGTCGCCCGCGACCCGGCCACTTGGAGCCGCCAGTTGGTCACGCTCCGCGCGGTCCAGACGCTCAGCGTGCTCGACCTGCGAACCTACTGCGATCTGGTAGCCGATTTGGGTGAGTACGAGACCTGTCCGCCGGAGACTACGGAAACTTTGTAGGGTGCGTGAAACGCACCACAACGTCCGGTACCACAACATCCGGCAAAGGTGCGTTGCACGCACCCTACAGTACGAATATCACAGGAACAAACCATGGCCGAAGAGCAATCCAACGCAATCGACGAGTTCGAGCGGGAGCCGGTCCCTCGCGGCTCGCTGCTGGGATTCAAGAGCTTTCTCGGAATGTACGCCGGCGAGCACTGCGCCGGGACCGAACTGATGATCGGTTCGTTGTTCGTGGCCGCGGGGGTCAGCGCCTTCGACCTCGTATTCGGCCTGCTGTTGGGTAACGCCCTGGCCGTGTTGAGCTGGATGCTGCTGTGTGCGCCGATCGCCACCCGAACGCGGCTGACGCTCTACTGCCAGCTCGAGAAGATCTGCGGCCGCAACCTGGTCACGGTCTACAATCTGGCCAACGGCGTGATGTTCTGCTTCCTGGCCGGGGCGATGATCACCGTCTCGGCCACGGCGGTGGGCGAATGGATCAGGCTGAGGTGGGGTGAGTTCCCCATGCCGGGACTGAACGACCTCTATCCCAATAGCGTCGGCTGGGTGTTCGCCGTGTTGGGCGTGGGGACCGCCATCTCGCTGGTGGCCGCATCCGGGTATCGGACCGTGGCCCGGTTCGCCAACATCGCCGCACCCTGGATGGTGCTGGTCTTCCTGGGCTTTGGGCTGATCGGACTGCGGCAGTTTATCACCGCCACCGGCGCGGAAATCGACTCGGCGGGCGATCTGTGGCGACTGGCGAAGAACGAGATCTGGACCGGCGGCGATCCCTTGCCCGGCAAGGTGAAATTCACGTTCTGGCACGTCACTTTCTTCGCCTGGTTCTGCAATATGGCGATGCACGTCGGCATGTCGGACCTGACCGTGTTTCGATACGCGAGGAAGTCGTGGTACGCCATCGCCACCAGCGCAGGCATGTACGTGGGCCATTTCATGGCCTGGATCTCCGCCTCGATCCTCTACGCCTACCAACTGCACCTCGACCCTAAGGACACCGACATCCTGCCCGGCCCGTTGGCCTACAAGGCGGCCGGGATCGCCGGGCTGATCTGCGTGATCATCGCCGGTTGGACCACCGCCAATCCGACCATCTACCGGGCCGGCCTGGCCTTCCAGGCGATCATGCCCAAGCGGTCGCGATTCACGGTCACCTTGCTGACCGGCCTGGTGGCCACCGTCGCTGGCATGTTTCCGGCGATTGCCATGAAGCTGCTGGATTTCGTCATGCTCTACGGCATGGTGCTGATGCCGATGGGGGCCGTGATCCTGGTCGACCACTACCTGATCCGCCGGCTGGGGCTTCGCAATAACTACGCCGAGCACAGCGGCAAGACGTTCAACGTGGCCGCCGCCTACGCCTGGTTCGGAACCTTCGCGGTCTGCATCACGGTCGTCTTTCTGGACATGAAGTCGATCGTCGAGTGGCTCGAAGCCCGCAACGTGCTTTCGCTCAGTGACAACGGGCGGGAGTTCCTCGTGCAAGCGAACCAGATTTACTTCGTGAGTCTGCCCGGCTGGTTCCTGGCCGCGGCGATCTACATCGTAGTCAGCGCGATTTGGCAACGTGGGATTCACGAGACATCGACGTTCAGGGCCGTCGCCGCGTCGATCTCATGGCTGGCCCTGGCCGGCATCGTGGTACCGCCGATCCCGTATCTGCTCGGCAAGGCGGACCTGGATACGGTGAAGCTGCTGATGCTATGCTCGACGATCCTCTGGTTCCTCGCCACGCCGCTATGGATGGGCCTGAAAAGATCGGACCGGGCGACGGACGATTGACGATGCATTCCTGCGGCAAGTCTTCACCTGCTGAAGGAGAAACGGTATGGGAAGAAGAAGTAGTGGGGAGGGGGAGTGGGGAGTGGATAGTGGATGGTGGATGGTGGATGGTGGATAGTCGAATGGGGAATGGGGAATGGGAAAGGGGGAAGTCGGAATGGGGAAGCCGCTAATCTGCGACTTCCCA
>JABMRB010001286.1 GCA_013202865.1 Candidatus Nealsoniibacteriota bacterium
CGCCAACACGATCTTCATCGACGAAGCCGACCGCTACGGTCTGGCCGATCTGCACCAACTCCGCGGCCGCGTCGGGCGGTACAAGCACCGGGCCTATTGCTACCTGTTGATCGATCCGAACAAGAATCTCACGCCGGGGGCCGCGAAGCGGCTTCGGGCGATCGAGGAGTTCAGCGATATGGGGGCCGGGTTTGCGATTGCGATGCGCGACCTGGAAATTCGCGGAGCGGGCAATATCCTGGGGACCGAGCAGAGCGGGCACATCGCCGTGGTCGGATACGAGTTGTACTGCTCGCTGCTGGAGGAGGCCGTACGCCAGTTGAAGCGGTTGCCGCCTAAGGCTTCGGTCGAGGTCGACGTCGATCTGCCCGTCGAGGCGTACATCCCGCGAGCGTACGTCGGCGACATGCGGCTGAAGATCGACCTCTACCGGCGGCTGGCCCGGGTGGCGACGCACGAGGAGCTGGCCGATTTCCGCTCGGAGTTGGAGGACCGGTTCGGCGTACCCCCGCTGGTGGCGGGGCGACTGCTAGCGGTCGTCGAGGTGCGAATCCTGGCACACGATTGGCTGATCGACACGATTCACATTGAGGACCAGTACGCGGTATTCGGCTACACTTCGGCGGAGCAAATCCGCCGTTTGGCCAAGAACAGCGGTGGTCGGCTGCGGGTGGTCGACGGGCGAAGTGCGTATCTCCCTTTGGACAAAGGAGTTACGTATTCGGACGCGATTCTCGGGGAAATCAAATCGCTGTTGCAGTCGAAGTGAACCTGTCGCTATAATCCCGCCCCCTGTTCGTCGGGACCATCGTAGCGACCGCACGGATGCGGTTCGGCCGCTTGTCACGTTATCGATCTCCTCTCTTGCCGAAAGACTCCTGTGCAACGCCACCTATGCCTCGGGATGCCGTTGGTTGCGATTGTCGTTGTGGTGTGTGTCTGCATTCATGCGACCGCGCCGGGACAGACGGCTTCCAACGCCTCCCTGCCATCGCAGTACGCCCCGTCACACTTCGCACCGCCACAGTTTGCGCCGAATCAGTATGCGCCGAATCAGTATGCGCCGCCGGGACCCTACTCAAACGGCATGCCTGCGCGACCGCCGGTCCAACCGATTCCTGCCGTGCGGCCGAAATCCTGGCCTGGCGCCCCCTCGTCGGCCAACGGCTGGAACGACAGCAACGCTCCGGCCGAAGGGCCTCGTGTGGCGTCTTTGCCGTACCCCGCCCCGACGCAGCCGTATCCCCCTGCCGCGCAGCAATACCCCCCTGCCGCGCAGCAATATCCCCCTGCCGCGCAGCAATATCCTCCCGCAGCGCAGCAGTATCCGCCTCCCACGCAGCCATATCCCGACTCGGTTCGACCGAATCCCAACCCGGTCGGATATCCCCCGCCGTACCCGCCCAAGTACCAGACGCATCTTCCGCCGACGCAACCGCTTCCGCCATACAACGATCCGGGCAGACCGCCTCAACGGACCGCTCGCTTTTCTCCGCCGGTGGCCGGTCCGCAGCCGTCGGCAGGTGGCGCAGGAGCGATGGAGGTTCACAAAGGGGGTGAGATCATCAGCATTGTGGGCCGGTACGAGATCCTCGCCTGCGAGGTGTCGGGCCGGGTCAACGAATTGCTCGAGAAGAACAAGGATCGCATCCCGGCCTCCCAGGTGGAGATGCAACGCAAGCTGCTGACCCAACAATTGCTGAAGAACCTGATCGAAACCAAGCTGATCTACAACGACGCGCGGCGGACGATCCCCGAAGAGAACTTCCCGCAGGTCGAGAAGAGTCTGGCCGAGCAGTTCGACAAAGTCGAGTTGAAGAACCTGATGGAGCGAGCCAAGGTCGAGACGCGACAGGAACTGGAGGCGACGCTGCTGGCCATGGGGAGCTCGCTTCAACGGGAGCGACGGGCGTTTGCCGAGCGGACGCTGACCCGGCAATGGTTTCGCCAGCAGATCAAGCCCAACGAAGAGATCACCGTCGACGAGATGTGGGCCTACTACAACGAGCACGTCGCCGACTTCCAGAAATCGGGCCGGGTCCGCTGGCAGCAGTTGACAGCCCGTTTCTCGAAGCACCCCAATAAGCAGGCCGCCTACGCCGCGATCGGACAGATGGGAAACCGCGTGCTTGCCCGGATGCCGATGGATGAGGTCGCCAAAGCCGAGTCCAACGGTACCACCGCGTCGAACGGCGGGTGGCGCGATTGGACGGCGCAGGACAGCCTCGTTTCGAAGGTGCTGGATCAGGCCCTCTTCGAATTGCCTGCCGGACAGCTCAGCCCGATCCTCGAAGACGCGAC
This sequence comes from Candidatus Nealsoniibacteriota bacterium, assembly GCA_013202865.1. Taxonomy (GTDB): domain Bacteria; phylum Planctomycetota; class Planctomycetia; order Pirellulales; family Thermoguttaceae; genus JABMRB01. Next base: position 2,302 of record JABMRB010001286.1, read on the forward strand.
CGGCTATCACATCGTTCGCGTCATCGAGCGCGAAGACGCCTCGCAAACGCCTTTCCCGGACGCCCAGGCCGATATCCGGCCGAAAATCACGCAGCGAAGGATCCAGGAGCAAATGCAGGCCTACCTTGCCAAGCTGCGGAAGAACACCCCCGTCTGGACGATCTTCGACAAGCCCGACGACCAGCGAATCTCCAACCGCCCCGATCAGCGGAGGTGGTAGAAGGCAGTGGGCAGTGGGGAGTGGGGAGTGGGGAGTGGGGAGTGGACGTGAAACACCCCCCGACTGCGTTCGGGGGGGATGATGTTATTGCAAGTCCCCCCCCAATCTGGTGGACGCCTACGGGGGTCCCTCTTGTAATCTGTGGGAACTTCGGTCAACAATGGAGTCCCATTGGATAAAAAAGGCTGTCAAGTGCTCTTCGAGCCCAGGAGCGGTGGCATGAGTGCCGACCCCGCCGAATTGATCTTCTTCCAGGAGATGACCACCGACAAGTTCTTCGACGAGGCGGAAGGCCTGGGTTACGAACTGGACCAGTTACAAGACGAGGACACCCACAACCACGTCTTCTACACCTGTCTGCTCAAGCTGAGGACCGCCACGGCGAAGAAGGTGGCTGAGGATCTCGGCATCGAGATTACCGACGAGCAGGCCGCCGCCATCGGCAAGAACAGCCTCGTCCCGGACGTCGCACTCGACCCGGCACCGCTGAGCCCCGAGGAGCGGAAAATCGCCGAATTGCTCTACTATAGTGCGATCAAGGCGGCCATCGCCCGGCACGGCAGTACGATCAAGGAGCGCTCCGCCCGTTCGGAAGCCCGGCGGATGGTCCGCAACGGCGAGAAGGGCCTAACCTGGTCCCGCAAACTATCCCGCGCCTCCGGCTGCCTGGTCCTCGTGGTCCTGCTAACGCTAGGAACCGGGCTCTCCGCCGCAGTCGTGCTGGCGCAGTAGGTCAGGGCTCGCCCTGACGCGCACACAAGAGCAACCTTTCGCTTGCCCGGGCGAGCCCTGACCTACTCATTCCGGTTCAGCCGTCGAAGCACGGTCTGAAGGATCCCGCCGTTGCGGTAGTACTCCAATTCTACCGGCGTGTCGATCCGCACTCTCGCCGAGAACTCCTTGACGGAACCATCGGCCCCGGTCGCGCGGACGGTCAACTCGCTACGCGGCCGGATCGAGTCGTTCAGCTCGGGCACGTCGAACGTCTCTTCGCCGGAGAGTCCCAACGACTCCCACGACTGTCCTGCGGGAAACTCCAGCGGCAGTACGCCCATGCCGACGAGGTTGCTGCGATGGATCCGCTCGTAGCTGGCGGCGATCACCGCCCGAACGCCCAGTAGATACGTTCCCTTGGCGGCCCAGTCGCGGCTGCTGCCGGTGCCGTATTCCTTGCCGGCCAGCACGATCAGCGGCACGCCCTCTTCCCGATATTCTCCGGCCGCCTCGTAGACGCTCATCTGCTCGCCGTCGGGCAGGTGGCGGGTGACGCCGCCTTCGGTGCCCGGGGCCAGCAGGTTGCGCAGGCGAATGTTGGCGAACGTACCCCGGGTCATTACGCGATCGTTGCCGCGGCGGGAACCGTAGCTGTTGAAGTCCGAGGGTGCGACGCCACGCTCCTGCAAGTACCGGCCGGCCGGACTGCTCGGGTCGATCGCCCCGGCTGGCGAGATGTGGTCGGTGGTGACCGAATCACCCAACGCCAGCAGCGCCCGGGCACCGCGAATCGGCTCGATCGGGCTCGGCTCGGCTGCCAGATCGATCAGGAACGGCGGCTCCTGGACGTAGGTGCTCTCGGCGTCCCACGAGAAGATCTCGTCGGCACTCACTTGCATGGCGTTCCAGGTGGGGCTGGCCTGGAAGACGTCGGCGTACCGGGCACGGAACATCGCCGGCTCGACCGCTGCCTCGACCGCCGCCTCGATCTCGTCGCGGCTGGGCCAAATATCAGCCAGGTAAACGTCCCGCCCGTCGCTGCCGGTACCCAGCGGCTCGGTCGTCAGGTCGACGTCCACGCGACCGGCGATCGCATAGGCCACGACCAACGGCGGGCTAGCCAGGTAGTTGGCCTTGACCATCGAGCTAATCCGCCCCTCGAAGTTCCGGTTGCCGCTCAGCACGGCGGCTGCCACCAGGTCGGCGTCGCCGACGGCCTTGGCCACCGGCTCCGGCAGCGGGCCGCTGTTGCCGATGCAGGTCGTGCAGCCGTAACCGACCGTATGGAATCCCAGCGCCTCAAGCGGTTCGTTCAGTTTCAACTTTTCAAAGTAATCGGTCACCACGCGGCTGCCCGGGGCGAGGCTCGTCTTCACGTACGGTGCGACGGAAAGCCCCCGCTCGACGGCCTTTTGGGCCAACAACCCGGCGGCCAGCATCACGTCCGGGTTGCTGGTGTTGGTGCAACTTGTGATCGCGGCGATGACCACCGCGCCATGGCCGATCTCGGTACTGCGATCTTCCTGGACGACCTCGGCCGTTTGCTCGATTTGCTCGTTCGAGAGCGCGAAGCCTCGTTGGTCGGTCGGGGCCCGCAGCGCCTGCCCGAACGCCCGTTTCATCTGCGCCAGCGGCACGCGGTCTTGCGGCCGTTTCGGCCCGGCCAGGCTCGGCTCGACGGTGCTCAGGTCCAGCGAGAGCATTTTCGTGTACTTGGGCGTCGCCGCGTCGTCCGTACGGAAGAGTTGCTGCTCTTTGCAGTAGCGTTCGACAAGTTGCACTTGCTCGTCGCTGCGCCCGGTCTGCCGCAGATAGGCCAGCGTCTGCTCGTCGATCGGGAAGAAACCCATCGTGGCGCCGTACTCCGGTGCCATGTTAGCCAGCACGGCCCGGTCGGCCAGTTTCATTTCTGCCAGAGCCGGCCCGAAATACTCGACGAACTTACCCACCACGCCCTCGGCCCGCAATAGTTGGGTGACCATCAGCACCATGTCGGTGGCGGTGGCACCGGCCGGCAACCGGCCGACGAGTTCCATGCCGATCACCTCGGGTGAGAGCATGTAGAGTGGGCGGCCGAGCATCACGGCCTCGGCCTCGATGCCGCCGACGCCCCAGCCGAGCACGCCCAGGCCGTTGATCATCGTCGTGTGGCTGTCGGTGCCGACCAGCGTGTCGGGCACGGCGACCGGCCCGGCCGCGTCGCGTCGCAGCGACACGCACTCGGCCAGGAATTCGAGATTCACCTGGTGGATGATCCCCAGCCCGGGTGGCACCACGCGGAAGTTGTCCAACGCCTGCTGACCCCAGCGGAGGAACTCGTACCGCTCGTTGTTTCGCTTGAATTCGAGTTGCACGTTCGTTTGCATCGCGTCGGCCGTGCCGAAACGGTCGACTTGCACCGAATGGTCGACGACCAGGTCGACCGGGATCAACGGGTTGATCCGCCGTGGATCGCCGCCGATCCGTTTCATCGCGCTGCGCATGGCAGCCAAATCGACAACGGCCGGCACCCCGGTAAAGTCTTGCAGGATCACTCGCGCGGGCTTGAAGGGGACCTCCGTTGCCGCCGGTGACGCCGCGTCCCAGGCGGCCAGATTCTTGACGTCCTCCTCGGTCACCTCGAAACCGTCGCAGCCGCGCAAGACGGCCTCCAACAGCACGCGAATCGAGTAGGGCAAGGCGGCCACGGTCGTCAGGGCGGCGTCTTCCAGCCGCGAGAGCCGGTAGATCCCCGCGGTTGCGGTTCCGGTATCGAATGTGTCACGGGCGTCAAATGGGTCGTTCATCTGTCTATTCTCCTTGCCGCTTGCGGCTTCGCAATGGATTCACTATTGACGTTCATACTTCCTTAACCGCTTCGCATACGGCGAATTCCGATTATGCCCTGGATGCAACGGCCACCCATCGTACTCAACAACAAACGGCCACCGTTGCGGAGGCAGCTTCCACTTCGCGGGATTCTTTTCAATGTAATGAATCGTTCTGCGGATGGCGTCGGGGTGGTCGAGGTAAACCTTCCAGCCCGGCCCACCCCAAACGGGATGGTCCACCGTTCGGGGGTTCGCGGTGTGAAGCCGCAAGCGGCTGGACTCTTGGAGGTTCTCGATCATTTCTTCCGCTTGGTGCTTGTGCTTGCGGATCAGGATGTGAACGTGGTCGGGCATGATCGCACAGGCGTAGCACGTGTAGCGGTGTTGGGTAATCGTTTCGGAAAAAGCGTCGGCGATCTGCTTGGTGGCTTTAGTGTCGAATTTCAGGATCGAGTATTTCAATACCTCATCCGCCCGGTTGATGAACTCTCGAACCGTACGCGAAGACGGCTGAATCTTGCGCCGCCCGAAGTGGAGTTCTCCCAGTTCGGCGATCAGGTCACTCGCGATCGTGTGGGAGGTGCTTCCTCGCGGATCGTTGGGTAGCCAACACCCGTAGGCGGTCCACACCAGGTGATACGCGATGACCAGCGGTCGTGGCAAGGAAAAACTCCTTCGTAATCTGGGCCGCTTGCGGCTTCGCAAATTCGCGAGCACCGCCCTGCGAAGCCGCAAGCGGCCGGTCTCTACGGGAATCATACTCCAATACGGCCGATCGGGAAACCACGGGCTGGTTGCACTCGACGCCCGCAACGTCTACGATTGGGGCACGATACGATCCAGTTCCGATGTCCGCCCTTCGACACCCTTTCCGCCGAGGTCTACCATGAGCACTGCCTTCCGCCTGTTGACGTTCGCTGTCGCGCTCCCCTGCTGTTGTACCCTCCTTGCCGCAGAGAAGAAAACCGCCGCGATCGACCTGCTCAACCCGCCACCGGGGGCTGACGGCTCGGCCTGGAAGCACTTCAGCGGGGAGCCCGGCACCAAATTGGGCGACGTCTGGAAAACCACCGACGGCGTGCTCGTTTGCAAGGGCATGCCCAACGGATACATCTACACCACGCGCGACTACGCCGACTTCATGTTGCGGCTCGAGTGGCGTTGGCCGCCCGAAGGCAAGCCCGGCAAGGGGGGCGTGCTCCTGCGGACCACGGGCGAAAACAGAATTTGGCCCAAGTGCCTCGAAGCCCAAATCAACTCACCCGATGCGGGCGACTTCTGGGGCCTGGGCGGTTTCCGTCTGACCGGACCCGAGGATCGCTCCAAATCGCTCGAACACCCCCAGTTCGGCAAGCTCACCAACGTGAAGAAGACCGAGGACGTCGAGAAACCGGCCGGGCAGTGGAACCAGTACGAAATCGTTGCCGACGGCGACACGGTTGTGCTTTCGATCAACGGTAAAGAAGTGAACCGGGCCACCGGCTGCGAGACGGCCCCGGGCAAGATCCTCTTGACCGCCGAGGGCGACGAGATCCACTTCCGCAACGTGACGCTCGTGCCAATCCAGAAACTGTTCAACGGCAAGGACCTCACCGGCTGGTCGTTCCGCGCCCCCAATGCCGACGCCAAGATGGAAGACACCTTCAGCGTCCACGACGGCGTGCTCCGCTGCACGGGCAAGCCGGCCGGCTATCTGCAAACCGACAAGAAGTACACCGACTACATCCTCAAGCTCCAGTGGCGCTGGCCCGAGGACGTCAAGCCGGGTAACAACGGCGTGTTGGTCCGCGTGCTCGAAGGCGAGCATTTCCACGGCAACGTCTGGCCCAAGTGCGTCGAGGCCCAACTGGCCAACCGCCGCGCCGGCGACATCTTCACCATCGGCCAGTTCCCGCTGACCGGCGACCCGGACCGCACCCGCGGACGTTACACCGCCATGGCTCAGCCGACCAACGAGAAGCCGCAAGGCCAGTGGAACGACTACGAGATCGTGCTCGTCGGCGGCGACCTGACGCTGAAGGTCAACGGCCTGGTGCAGAACGTGGCCACCGAGGTGCTTCAAACGCCCGGCACGATCGCCCTGCAGTCGGAAGGGGCACCGATCGAATACCGCAACATCCGGTTGATTCCGCTGGATTGAGGCCCGATGTCCCGTCAACTGATCGAACTACTTCGGCTGCAGCGCCCGCCGCGGATTCTCGTGGTCGGCGACGTGATGCTCGACCGGTACGTCTTTGGCGACGTCCACCGGGTGAGCCCCGAGGCGCCGATCCCCGTATTGCGGGTCGATCGGCAGGAGCATCGCCTGGGTGGGGCCGGCAGCGTGGCGGCAATGCTCTCCGCGTTGGAGGCGGAGGTCCGTGTGGTGAGCGTCACCGGCGACGACCCGGAAGGCGAAACGGTTCGGCGTTTGCTCCAGCAGATCGGCATCAATGCCGCGGCCGTGCTGGTTGCCGACGACCGCCCGACCACGCTCAAGCAACGTCTGCTGGGTCGTACGCACGCCAAACATGCGCAACAGATGATCCGCGTCGATCGGGAGCAGAGCCAGCCGATCCGTGCCGAGTTGGCCCAGTGCCTAATCGCGGCCGTCGAGGAGATGCTCGCGACGGTCGAGTTGGTGTTGCTGAGCGACTACGACAAGGGTGTCTGTGCCGGGTCGTTCATCCCGCGCGTGGTCGAGGCGGCTCGGGCGGCGGGCGTGCCGGTGGTCGCCGATCCGGTCCGCGGGACCGACTACCATCGCTACGCCGGATGCACGTGCGTCACCCCCAACCGGTCCGAAGCAGCCGGCGCGCTCGGGATGACGATCGCCACGCCCGAGGACGGCCTGGAAGCGGCGCGGCAGATGCTTCGCTTCGGTGTCGAGTCCGCCATGGTTACGCTCGACCGCGACGGCATTGCCTGGGCCGACGCGAAGGACAACGCCCGCTGGTTCCCCGTCTGCCCGCGACAGGTCTACGACATCACGGGCGCCGGCGACATGGTGCTCAGCGCCCTGGGCTACGCGCTGGCGGCCGGGGCCGACTGGCCGACGGCGGTCGAACTGGCTAATCTGGCCGGCGGGCTCGAGGTCGAACGGCTCGGCGTGGTGCCGATCTCGCGAACCGAGCTATTGGCCGAACTCTCCGGCGACCTGCCCGACGCGGCGCGAAAGATCCTTTCGGTCGACGAATTGCTCGACCAACTCGGCCGTCATCGGCAGGCCGGGCGGCAGGTGGCGATGACCAACGGCTGTTTCGATCTGCTGCACCCGGGCCATGTCGCCTCGTTGCAGGAGGCACGCCGCTGCGGCGACCTGCTGGTGGTGGGGCTCAACAGCGACGAAAGCGTGCAGCAACTCAAGGGCCCGGGCCATCCGATCGTCGACCAGACGGGCCGCGCCGAGATGCTGGCCGCGCTGGCTTGTGTCGACTACGTCACGTTGTTCGACGAGCCGAGCGTTCTCGGGCTGATCGAGCGCGTGTTGCCCGACGTGCTCGTCAAGTCGGCCGAGTACGCCCACGAGCAAGTCGTCGGTTACGAGATCGTCGAGCGCAACGGAGGCCGGGTGATCCGCGTGCCGATGAAGGGCAGCTATTCGACCAGCGCGATCGCCGAAAGGATTCGCGAGGGACGCTGACATGCACGAACTGTCTATCTGCAATGCCTTGATCGAAGAGGCCCAGAACGAGGTGCGGCGGTCCGGGCGGACGGGGCGGATTCGGCGGATCGACTTGACGATCGGGCGACTCTCGGGCGTAAGCTGCGATTCACTCCGCTTCGCCTTCGACCTGTTGAAGCCCGGCACCGACCTGGAAGACGCCCGGATGGCGATCGCCGAACCCAAGGCCACCTGCTACTGCCGCACCTGCAACGCGCGGGTGGAGATTGACGACTATGTGATGCAGTGTCCCGAGTGTTTCGGCGGGAACATCGCCATCGAAGGCGGCCGCGACCTGTTGTTGGAGAGCATCGAAATCGAGGACTAAGCCGATGAAGATTATTGCTGCCAAGAAGATCCTCAAAGCCAACGACCAACTTGCCGAGGAGAACCGAGCCGGGTTCAACGCGGCGGGCGTCTACTGCGTCAACGTGGTCGGCTCGCCCGGGGCCGGCAAGACGACGCTGCTCGAAGCGCTCTTCACGGCGTTGAAAGACCGGCTTCGCCCGGCCGTGATCGAAGGCGATATCGCCGGCTCGATCGATGCGGCGCGCATAGAGAAGCTGGGCGTGCCGGTCGTGCAGATCAACACCCAGGGGGCCTGCCACCTGGACGCGAACATGATCGCCGCCGCGGCCGCCGATTTCGATCTCGCGGCGATCGACCTGCTGGTGATCGAGAACATCGGCAACCTGGTCTGCACCGCCGGATTCGATCTGGGCGAGCACCTGCGGATCGTCGTCCTCAGCACGGCCGAAGGCGACGACAAGGCAGCCAAGTACCCGGCCATCTTCCAGGGCTCGCAAGCGTTGTTCATCACCAAAGCCGATCTGCTGCCGCATCTGAACTTCAACGCGGAGCGGATCACGGCGGATTTCAAGCGGTTGGCGCCGCAGTCGGAGATTCTCCAAGTAGCAGCCATCCAAGGCGACGGCATCCCGCCCGCGGCCGATTGGCTGGCGGGGAAGTGTGCGGCAACGTTGCGGTGATCGACGCGCAAACGGGGGCCGCTTGCGGCTTAGCAGTGTTTGCCCCACGACAAACGCAACAATGGCTATTGGCCGCCCTACTTCCCCACCGCGTACAGATGCCGATCCGTCGCCACGTAGAGCACGCCGTTGGCGGCCGTGGGCGTCGAATTGATGCTGTTGAGCATGCGGATGCGGTTGAGCACTTTCAACTCCTTGCCGGCCGCGAGGACCCAGAATAATTGCATGCCGGTGCCCAGGTAGACCTTGCCGTCGGCCACCAGCGGCGAGCCGCACGTGTTGCGGCCGACGTCGTGGATCCAGTAGCACTTGCCCGTCTCCGCGTCGATGCAGTGCAGCTTGCCCTGGAGGAAATCGACCGCGTAGACCAGTCCGTCGGCAATCGCGGGCGTCGACGCAGACGAGCCCAGGGCGTCGTACTTCCAGACCAGCGCCGAGCGGGTGACGTCGCCCGTCTTGCTCGCGTCGATGCAGGCCAGCCAGCCCTCTTTCATGCGGTGGAACGGCTCCTGGGTAAACGGCACGTAGACCCGCCCGTTGTGGAACACAGGCATCGCCGTCACCTCGTACGACGTGCTGTCGTGCTGGTGGTCCGGCGCCGGATAGTCCTGAGTCTGGGCCGCCGGATGGCCGTTGAACTTGAAGACGTTCTTCAATTTCACCGGCCCGTCGCCGAGTTGCTTAGGATCGAGCGCCTCGTAGGCGTACAACCAGTTGTCGCCGGAGCCATGGAACGCGAGCATCTTGCCGTCCACCTCGCCCATCGACGGCGAAGTCCATTGCCCGTGCGTGATGTCCGGCCCGATGCCGAAGTCGTCCCGGGCGACCAGCTTGCCGGTCTGCTTGTTCAGCACGATCACGCTGGGCGCTTTCGGGTTGATCACGAACTTGTGCGTCCAATCGACGCCGTTGCACGTGCAGACGTAGAGCAGATCGCCGTGCAACAGCACCGAGCAGTTCGCAGCGTTGTGCGGTGCCACGCCCAGTTCCTCGTTCAAGTCGTAGATCCAGACGATATCGGCGTCCTTCGGGCCCGGCTTCAGTGCCGGCTCATCGGCGGGCGCCGTATGCCGGCCTTCGTCGGTGAACGGTCCGTCGTTGCCGTTGGCCATGCCTTGCACGTCGAGACACATCACCTCGCAACGGTTGCTCATCAGGTACAACCGCTCGCCCTCGACGGTCGGCGTGGAACTCACACCGCAGAGTCGCCAGTCGGCCCACTTGATCTTGTAGAACTTGGGCACGACAAGCTGCCAAAGGAACTCGCCCGTCTTTTCGTCGAAGCACATCAGCACACCGCGGTCGCCCTGGCATCTCGGGTCGCGAGGCATTTCGTTGTTCGTGCCGATGAACACGCGGCCGCCGGCCACCGTGGGCGAGCCGTAGGTGGTGTTTCCCAGCCGGGCGGTCCAGCGGACGTTTTCGGTTGTGGCCACGTCGATGTTGCCCGCCGCGTCCCGCTGGCCCGGGTCGAAGCCGTCGGGCAGTCCCTTTTCGTGGGACACCATGTTGCGCGAAAGGGCCTCACCCCACTGCAACCGATCGGCCGCCGGCGAGACGTTTGCCGCGATCATCGATAAAACCGGGACCAGGCAGATGACGACGAGGGTGGATTTCATTGTATGGTTCTCCGTGTTGACACGCTTTCGGCACAAAGCCGCGACCGGTGGTCGCGAAACGGTTTGGCCCGACCACCGGTCGCGGCTTTGTGATGATCGTCATCAGTATAGCCCTGCGAACTGCCTCTGGCAAGGTCTTTGGATCCCCCGCACCAACTCCCCTGTCCCTGCCGCGTGCCAGCGTTTACACTCTCCATGGAGTTTGAACAACGCATCACCCCCCAGTCACAACCCCATGACACACGCCTCCTCTCAACCGCCGAACGTTCGCCGTCTGGCCGTCTCGGTTTGCGGCGTGGTGCAGGGGGTCGGCTTTCGGCCGTTCGTCTACAATCTGGCCCGTTCGCTGGAACTGGCCGGCTGGGTGCAGAACGCGGCCGACATGGTGCGGATCGAAGTGCAGGGCGAACCGGACCGGCTCGACGCGCTGCTCGACGCCCTGCGAAACTCCCATCCTCCGCAGGCACGGGTCGACTCGATCGACGTTGCCGAGACCGCCTGTGAACACGATCCTTCCGAGACATTCGAGATCCGTCCCAGCGAGGGTAACGCCGCGGGGCGACCGACGATCCCGGCCGATCTGGCGACGTGTGCCGACTGCCTTGCAGAAATCCGCGACCCGGCCGAGCGACGGTACGGCTATCCGTTTACAAATTGCACCAACTGCGGTCCGCGATGGTCGATCATCGAACGGTTGCCCTACGACCGGGCGCGAACGTCGATGGCCCGGTTCGCGATGTGTCCCGATTGCAGGGCCGAGTATAGCGATCCGTCCGACCGGCGGTTCCATGCCCAGCCGATCGCTTGTCCGCAGTGCGGCCCGGCGTTACGGTTGCTCGGCAAAGACGGAAACGAGCTGGCCACCGGCGCGGACGCACTCGCTGCGACGGTCGAGGCACTGCGGACCGGCCGGATCGTGGCAATGAAAGGTTTGGGCGGGTTCCAACTCCTCGTCGACGCCACCAGCGCCGAGGCAGTCGCCCGGCTGCGGGCGAAGAAGCAACGGCCCGATCGCCCCTTTGCCGTGATGATGCCGTCGCTCGGCGATGTTCGGCGGTGGTGCGAAGTGTCCGACGAAGAAGCCCGAACGCTGGCGTCGCACGAGGCGCCGATCGTGTTGTTAAGGCGGCGCGGGGGGCAGGACTCTGACGACGTGGCCGAGGGCGTTGCGCCGGGCAATCCGTACCTGGGTGTGATGCTGCCCTGCACGCCGATGCATCACTTGCTCACGGATGCGATTGCCAGACCGGTCGTTTGCACCAGTGGCAATCTGTCGGAAGAACCCATGGCGATCACCACCGACGACGCCTTGCGGCGGCTGGGCCCGATCGCCGACGCGATCCTCACGCACAACCGCCCGATCGTTCGCCCGGTCGACGACTCGGTTGCCCGGGCAACTCCCGACGGCGTGCAACTGTTGCGCCGCGCCCGGGGCTACGCACCGCTGCCGATCGATCTCGGACACCGATCCCCCACGATCCTAGCCGTCGGCGGCCACTTGAAGAATACGGTGGGTCTTGGTCTCGGCAGCGTGCGTGCAACGCACCAAACGCCGGTGATCCTCGCGTCGCACATTGGTGATCTGGAGCATCCGCTTGCCGTCGCGGTACACCGGCGTGCGGCCCGTGATCTGGTCGGGTTCTTCGACGCGGTGCCCGAGGCGGTGGCCTGTGATCTGCATCCCGATTACGCGTCGACCCGTCATGCGGAGGCCTTGGCTGCCGAGTGGGGTGTGCCGCTGGTGCGCGTGCAGCATCATCATGCCCATGCGGCCGCCTGCATGGCCGAGCACCATCTCGACGGGCCGGTGCTGGCTCTGACGTGGGACGGCACGGGCTACGGCCCGGATGCGACGGTCTGGGGCGGCGAGGCGTTGGTCTGCGACGGGGCCGCCTTCACCCGGGTGGCCCATCTCCGCACGTTCGCATTGCCCGGCGGCGATCGGGCCGTGCGGCAACCGCGACGCTCGGCGCTCGGGTTGTTGTTCGAGATCATGGGTTCCCGGGATACCGAACGGGTGCTCGGGTTGGGGGGGCAGTTGAACTGCCGCCCCCTCACACGATCCGGCGTCGCTTGGTTCGAGCCGGCGGAACTGGCGACGCTCATCGCTATGCTCGAGCGGTCGATCCAATGCCCGCGGACTAGCAGCATGGGCCGGTTGTTCGACGCGGTCGCTGCGATTTGCGGTCTGCCGGCGGTGACCAGTTTCGAGGGTCAGGCCGCCATGGCGTTGGAATTCGCCGCCGACGTCAACGAGACCGGTGTCTATCCCTTGCCACTTTCGGACGACACGCCCGCGGTCGCCGACTGGGAGCCGCTGGTCCGGGCCGTTCTGGCGGATCGCACGTCCGGCGTGCCGGTCGGGCAAATCGCCGCCCGGTTCCACAACGCCCTGGCCGAGTTGGGCGTAGCGATCGCCCGACAGGCCGGTTGCAGCCAGATCGTGCTCAGCGGCGGCTGCTTTCAGAACGCCCTGCTGAGCCAGCGACTTCATACTCGGCTGTTACAATCGGGATTGAACGTGTACACTCACCGCCAGGTCCCACCCGGCGACGGCGGCATCGCCCTGGGACAGGTTTTCATCGCGGCCCGGCAGATCGAAGGATAAACGCCTCATGTGTCTCGGCATCCCCGGCAAACTGATCGAGCTCTACCAGCGGGACGAACTGCCGATGGGCAAGGTCGAGTTCGGCGGCATCACCAAGGAGGTCTGTCTGGTCTACACACCCGAGGCCCAAGTCGGCCAGTACGTGCTGGTCCACGTCGGCTTCGCGCTGAGCCAGATCGACGAGGCCGAGGCCACCGAGATCTTCTCCTACCTCGAGCAGATCGACGAGGCCCTGGCCGCCGAGGAACCCGCCGACTAAACACCATTTAGCCGCCGGGCTTGCCCGGCGCGAACGTCACGGCGCGAACGCCCCGTGATCGGGGTCAGCCCGTGAAGAAATGAATAGTGATGGCGGGCACCCGGCGTCGGACCGTGGAACACATTTTTACGGCACTCCAATGACTACTATTCACTGTTCACGGCCTGCCCCCCCTTTGCAACTTTGCGATTGGGGCGGGAAGAACCAAAGGAAATGACGTAACCTACACTCGCATAAGGAGCGTTGATATGCGATGCTCGGATTCCTATGGGACGGGACTGTTGATCTGCTCATGTGTCTGGATACTCAGTTTCGGCGTCTGCGATCTGCTTCCGGCACAAGAACAGAGGGGAGACAGTAGCATGAAAACCGAGGATGCCGACCAGGATTTGCGCCTAACGGTTGTCGAGATTTCCCCAAGGTTTGATGGGAAATCGTATCGTGGGCGATTTACTTTCAAGAACCGCACGAAAGAAGAAATTCGCCTGCCGTGTTGCGAAGGTGCCGCGAACGGCATAGTTCGGGCCAATCAAGTTGAAGTGGAAACACTTGAAGGCGACCGGTGGAAGCCAGTCACAATCTATCGCGACGCCATACCGACCACGGCGACTGTACGGCCCGGCAGTAGCGTCGAGATTGTGGTGCGCTTGCCTTTTCGCGAAAAGATGGGAACTCCTCTGACGGCGCGTATGCGTTTGGGCGAATTGATGTCCGACAGTTTCGTCCTTGATTGGGAAAAGGATCGAAAAGACGAAAAGTTCAAGCTCGCGAGAATCCAGCACATCGACCGGCTGCGACGTCTCCTTGAGAAAGCGGGATTCAAAAAAGAGTTCTTGCGTGACGATGACTTTTGGCGCAAGTTCATGGAGAGCGTTCAGAAGCGTGTTGGCACGACCGACCATTTCGAGCCGTTTCGTGCCAAGGTTGTTCCGCTGCCAAATATCGATATTGGTGACGTAGTAAAGTACCATCATTGGTCCGATGACGTCAGCAACTACGAGAATCGGTACCATCTTGGTGTTCGGCTCAACCCTTCCCGCCTTGGCCGGGATTGGGCCCAGAATCCGCGCTTTACGAAAGTCCAGGTGGTCATGATCTCGGGCAGAATGCGAGTCAATTTGGGCGATCAATACGTGGACGACGACAAGTTAGGGTTTGGCTTGAATCTCGACTATTACCCCGAGAGACGCGATAGCTTGCCAACCAGGAAGAATTTGGAGGTCCTCGGGAAAGAACTCCTGGCGGAGATTCGCACGCATCTCTCAGGAAACTGAAGTCAAATAATGGGGTCAGTAATGGGTAATGGGGGTAATGGGGGTCAGGCCGTAATGGGGGCAATCGGGGTCAGGGCGTGAACAATGAATAGTGATGGGTCAGGCCGGGATTAGGGATTAAGGCCTGAGGCATCGCGAGGGATACGGCCCGAAAATACGTCTGGAAGAAGTCGGATCGATCTGATACAGTAGTACACGCACCGCTCCAGCCGTACGCTACCGCTCATTGACAACCGAATAGACCTCGCGCCGACGCCCAAGCAACGGAGACTCCGCAAGCAAATCCGGGCTGTCGGAATTGTTGCCTTTTGTTACCCCCAAATCCAGAAAAAGCGCGCAACATTGCCGTAACCTTAACAATGGAAACATGTTACGAGAATGCGGAATGGCACGAATGTACACGTGCTGCGGCGCGAGTCAAGGGGTCGATTTGCAGCGCAAGTCGTGTTGCCGCACCAGCTTATGGAGATGCCGGACCGGCCGGGGCGATGGTCGGTTGGGCTTGGGGCGGGGAAAAATTGGGTTTGTGGCGGTCGTCGGCACGTAGGCCGGCGACGTAACCCCTGGCCACGCAATGCCTTCGGATAATCCGCTGAATATCGACATGGCCAATTGTTGCACTTCGACCAGAAAAACCGGGAAACAATAGACGTTGTTGTGGTTAATCTAACCGGTGTCTTTTGGGATCGTATTCGTTTGAATTCGAGAATATACTGTCCGGGAGTTCCTCTGTCCCGTCCAAGAACAGAGGAGGCCGCTTGCCCGGCGGCTAAACCCCGGCGCGAACGCCCCCCATGAAATACATTGACGAATACCGCGACCCCCAACAAGCCCGACGCTACGTCGAGGCGATCCACCAAACGGTCACCCGGCCGTGGAGTATCATGGAGGTCTGCGGCGGCCAAACCCATGCGATCCTTCGCTTTGCGATCGACGAGATGCTTCCGCCCGGGCTCACGCTGATCCATGGCCCGGGCTGCCCGGTTTGCGTCACGCCCATCGAACTGATCGACCGGGCCGTCGCGGTGGCCTCGCGTCCGGAGGTGATCTTCTGCTCGTTCGGCGACATGCTTCGTGTGCCCGGCTCGGCGAAGGATCTGCTGACGGTTAAATCCGAAGGGGGCGACGTTCGGGTGGTCTACTCGCCGATGGATGCGGTCGCGTTGGCCGCCAAACACCCGGACCGCCAGATCGTCTTCTTTGCCATCGGATTCGAGACGACCGCCCCGGCCAATGCCATGGCCGTGGCCCAGGCCGACCGGCTGCGGCTGGAGAACTTCTCCGTGCTGGTCTCCCATGTGCTGGTGCCGCCGGCGATCCGCGCCGTGCTCGATTCGCCGGCGAACTGCGTGCAGGGATTCCTCGCGGCAGGGCACGTCTGCACGGTCGTCGGCACCGAGGAGTACGTCCCGCTGGCCGAGACCTACCGCGTGCCGATCGTGGTCACCGGC
The DNA here is from genome assembly GCA_013202865.1 of Candidatus Nealsoniibacteriota bacterium. GTDB lineage: Bacteria > Planctomycetota > Planctomycetia > Pirellulales > Thermoguttaceae > JABMRB01. The sequence goes on from JABMRB010001286.1 coordinate 17,889, forward strand.
TTCGAACCGCTGGACATCCTGCAGGGTATCCTGATGTGCGTCAGGCAACTCGAGCAGGGCCGTGCCGAGGTCGAAAACCAATACGCCCGGAGCGTCCGTCCCCAGGGCAATCTGCCGGCAAGGCGACAGATCGCGGAGATCTTCCGAGCGGTGCCGCGGAAATGGCGTGGCATCGGTGAGATCCCTGCCAGCGGTTTGGCTTTACGGGAGGCCTACGCCCGATTCGACGCCGAGCAACGATTCGGCCTGGAGCAGATCACCGCCGAGGAACCGTCGGAGTGTCTAGCCGGCGAGATTCTCCAAGGCCAAAAGAGACCGCCCGATTGTCCCGCCTTCGCCGGGCGTTGCACCCCAGATCGCCCCTTGGGAGCGCCGATGGTGTCGGCCGAAGGCGCCTGCGCAGCCTACTATCGCTACCGCCGACGCACTTAGAGCAATGAGCAATGAGCAATGAGCAATGAGCTTTGAGCTATCAGCTTTCTCACTGCTCACTGCTCATAGCCAAATAGGGAGGTAATTCCTGTACGAGTTCTTAGCGGAATCAGCGCGTGATCCGTTCCTTGCCGACGGATCGATCGTCATTCCAGAGGTGCTCCGGCCG
>JABMRB010001287.1 GCA_013202865.1 Candidatus Nealsoniibacteriota bacterium
CGGGAACGGCCGCCGCACCGGCAGGCACGTAGCTCGCGTTGCCGAAACCTGCCCGCAGCGCGGCCCAGTCGCTGAGCCAGACTTTGTCGTCGACCCATGGATCGAAGTTGGCGTCGGTCCAGGTTTTGCCGGTGCCGCTGTTGCCGAAGTTGGCCCGCAACGCAGCCCAATCGCTGAGCCAGATCTTTCCGTCACCGTCGGAGTCACCGCCGAGAGCGACGAAGACGTCGAGTTCCACAGCCGTGGTGACCGTCACGAAGAGCCTCTCGTAGTGGACGTCCCGCAGGAAGGCCCCCTGGCCGATGTGGGAAGACGCGGTCGTCCCGGGTTCCGGATCGACGGCGGCAAACTCGACACCGGTCGGGCCGGGGAAACCGGTGAAGATGCCGTCTTTATGTTTGTCGATGATCGTCAGGGTGTCGGCCGAGTAGAAACTGGCGTCGGTGCGCCCGACGCCCTTGGGTGCCAGTGTTCCGTCAATGTGGATGCTGCCAAGCTCGCTAACGACGATCTTGTCGGCCTCGAGTGCGGGCCCGTTACTCAGGTTCACTTCGGCGTTGTAGGTGGCACCGGAGCCGAGCACGAGTTCGCCGTCGCCGATGGTCAGCGTACCGACGTCGAGCGTGCCGCGGGCCTCCATTTCACCGGCGAGGGTCACGCCGTCAGCGACGACAGCGTTCTGGAACGAGAAGACGGCCGCCTGCAATTCCAGCGAAGTCACGCCGGGTTGAACGGCAAGGTTACCAAGGGTCGCCTTCTCGCCGGCCGAAGAGAGCGTCGAGTTTGCCGTCACCGTCAGGTTGGTGGTTTCCTGAATCGTATCGGTGCCGAGGCCGCCGTCGTAGGTCGTCGCCAGACCATACTTATCGGCAAGGTAGCCGCCGACGTTGTTGGCGTCATTTGGCGACAAGACGTTGTCGAAAAGCATGAACTCGGCAATATCACCGTTGAACGCCTGGCCGGCACTATTGTCACGTGAACGGTTACCGATTGTCCAGATCTGGCCGCTGCCGTTGCTGTAGGAAGCGGGTTCATTGTAGACTTCGGCGCCGTCAATCAGGATTCGGTAGACGGAACTGTCGCTATCCATGACGACGATGGAGTTTTGCGTGTCGGGCCAAAGGGCAAAGTTTTCACTGGCTGCACGGCCGGTGCGGAAGGTAGTCGGGTAGGATTCATTCCAGTCCTGTGCGCACCAGCGGTCGTCCTCACCGCTGTTTCCGAAGAGGTTGTACCGCTTGTTTGCGGTCTCTTCCGGCGTGAAGACGGCAACCAACGTGGCACCATCAGGGAACTGGGCACTCAAATCGCCGAGTCGCATCCGATCGCCGTCATTATCGTTGTCCTGGGTGAAATGCACGGCAGGTTGTCCGTTGAGGCCACTGGACGCGACGTACGTGGGCTGATCGCCCGTATTGCCCTGAGTGGCGTCATTCCCGTTGCCCGACTGATCGGCCCACGTTGCGATGGGAGCGCCGTTGCCGGCGGCAATCTTGGACGCATCCAGCCACACCTTCAGGCCCTCAGGCATCGCGCCTCCGATGGAGAGCGTTCCCCCGTTGACGGTCAGGTTGGCACCGGTCAACAGATCGGTACTGCCCGGGACGTTGGCCGCGGTGAAGTTCGCGGCGCCGCTGAGCGCATAATTGACCGCACCCAGCTTCAGCCTCCTGCTGACGACGGCAAGGTTTCCACCCAGGTCTTGCGTGCCACCGCTGATCTTGGCACTGGCAACCGAGAGGTCGCCGCCGCTGAACGTCACCGAGCCGCTGGCAACGTCCATATTGGAGATAGAGATCGCACCGGTGGCGACCACGTCTCCGCCGTCGACGGTCAACTTGCCCGCATCGGAGTCGGTGTTGAGCACTCCGCCGGTGACGCTGACGTCCGGAATGACCGGACCGCTCACGGTGGCGGTTCCGCCGCCGACGCTCAGCGAGTCAACGGACCCGCCGGTTACTGAGGCGGTTCCGCTGCCGACGCTCAGCGAGCCAACGGATCCGCCGGTCACCAAGCCCGTTCCGACGGCAATGTCCATCGAACCGACCATCGCACCGCTGACGGTCGCGGACCCGCCGGTCACATCCAGCAGGGCCACGTCGGCACCGGCGCCGAGCGTGGTCGTACCGGCCGTGCTCACTTCCGGGGCGACAAGCACTCCGGCGGAGGCGTCCAGCGTGGCGGACGCACCGACGTCGGCGTTACTGATAAGCGTCAGTCCGCCGGTGACGATCACGCGGCCGTTCTCGGTGATATTCAACTCGTAAGCCGTCTGACCGGCCGCAGCGACCGTCACGACGTCGGAATCGTCTACGGTGGCGATCGTCGAACTCTCGGGCACGATGGCGGGGCCCCAGGTACCGGCCGTTTTCCAGGCGGTCGAGGCGACGCTCGTCACGACCGGCGAGGAGATGCCGGTCAGGTAGATCCGGTTGGTATTGGGGTCGTGAACCACGTCGGCCGCACCACCCCAGCCAACCAGGCTACTGGTGTCGATGGACGTCGGCTCGACGTCGGTGTCGTCGAGAAGGCTGCCGTACTTGAATACGGTAATCTGGTCACCGGCGAGCGTGGGTCGGCCGATGGAGGAGACGTCCAGTGCCCAGGTACCCAGGTCGAGTTGGTTCTGCACGTTGACGCCGCTGTTGCCGCCGAGGCCGAGTTCCAGATTGTAATCGAGGTTGTTGAAGAGTTCCAGCCCGCCGCCGACGTCGATATGGATTTCGCCGCCGCCAGCCGGTGACAGCGCCGTTTGGACGGAGATCGGCTGGTTCGAGTTATGGATCCGGCCGAAGCCGCTGACGGTTTCCATCTCCAAGGCCATGTTGTCGTCGAGTTGCAATCGGCCGCCGGTACCCAGGTCGAGTTTCAGCACGTTGTAGTCAGGCACGTCGTTGGCCGATTCCATGTAGGCGTAGGCCGCCTCGTCCAACACGACGTTGGCGTAGACGACCTTGCCGGGCACGTCGAGGTCGATGCCGCGCTGGGTGCGGATGACGGCGTCGCGGGTGTCGGTGCCGTCGTCGAGCACCATGACGGTTGCGCCAAGATTGTTGACGATCTGGTTCTCACCGAATCCTACCTCGTTAACGCGGATTTCCACGTCCTCGTTGCCGCCGACCAGGAGGGTTCCCCCGGTAAGCGGGTTGTTTCCATCGCTACCCGTCCAGACGCGAAGGAAGCCGGCCGAGCCGGGGGCGCCGGGCGTCAGCTTGCCGAGGTTGGCTGCGAAAGCGCCGTCTTCCATGTCGGCACCCCAGTTGAAGTCCAACGTGGTGTCCTCAGGCATCAGGGTTACACCGGCGCCGATTGTGCCGTAGACGTCGATCTGGCCGCCGTTGCCGTCGCGGTTGACCTTCAGCGTGTACTCGCTGCCGGGTACGTCGACGTTGACGTCCTCGAAGCTCCATTCTTCGTTTTCCCGCTCCATGGTGGCGTTGCCCCGGAGCGTCACGCCGAGTCGCAACTCCTCGCGGTCGACGTTTGCTCGCTGGATACCGACGTGGGCACCTTCTTCGAGCACGAGGTTCGGGAAGAGGACGTGGTTGTCGTTGTTGACGTCGTCGCCGTCTTCGTCGAAGCGGATGACGGTCATTGGCAAGCCGCTGAACGTGCGGCCCCCTTCTCGGGCACCCGTGCCGCGGACGATCATCGTCTGCTCGACGACGTGCGGCGTGGTCATGGAGTGCCATTGCAGTTCCTCGTTATTCTGATCATCGCCTTGGCCTGTGGAAGCAGACTCCATGCTACGGTAGAACGGCCGGAACATACTGCCCTGGTCGAGGAACAGTCCGCCGGGTGTCAGCGTGTCGTTCTCGAACTGATAGCGCAGTTTGGCGGAATCGGTGGCCGGGACGTTGTCCTCGCCTTCGCCGCGTGCGCCGTAGATTTCCAGTTCGGCGTTGTCCCAGGCCTCGATCTTGCCGGTCAGTACCGGCCTGAAATCCCGGTCCCGATTATCCGGTTCTTCGTTGGAGCCGAATCGCAGGTAGCCGTTGCGGACGATCAGGTCGTCGGCCTCGATCCCTACCTGGTCAAGGTTCACGCGCCCGTCGTTGTTGACGGTTCGCCGCGTCCAATCGTTTTCGTTTTTCGGTAGCGTGATCCGGAGGTCCGGGGAGTCGACCGCGTCGTTGATGTAGAGGTCGACGCCGGCCAGTTCGACCTTGGAGTTGACATCCAGGTCACCGCCGATGTTGTTGGAGTTATGGGTACCGCCGGAACTGGAAAAGATCACGAAGCTCCCGGTGGGGTCCCATCCGGGCAATTCGCTTTTCTTGATCACAGTGTTGGTGGCGTGCGTACCGGTGCCGCCGTCCCAGTGGTGCGTCAGGCGCCGGCCATCGCCAAGGAAAAGGCCGTCCTCAAACTGGTCGGCCTGAATGATGAGGTTCACGTCGCCGAAACCGGAAGTCGCGTGACGCGAGTCGTAGTTGTTGACCCTGCTGTTCTCGCGCAGGAAAACGAACGCATCCGGATCGATCGTCCAGCCGGCGCCGGCGCTCATCCTGTCTTCGTTGTTGAGCACGAGCATGCCGCCGGCGTCGATGACGATATTGCCTTGCCGGAGATGATCGGCGCGTGCGGAGTTGTTGGGGTCGTCCATCGCGGCAAGCGTCGCATGCTCGCCAATGACGAGCGTGGCGTTGAAGTGCAGCGGCCGTTCGGAGCGGGTGTCAACCGCCCCCTTGGTGACGACCAGTGTGTCGCCGTAGTAGACGGCACTGTCGTTCTCGAGTTGGACGATGCCGAGCCCGGTCGTGTTCGGAACGTTCGGGTCGTCCGGGTCGTAGAAACCCGTTCGGGTGATCAGGTTGCTCGAACCGCCCGGGAAGGAGTTCATCCGCAGCACCCCGGTTCCGATGAACTCGGTGCCGCGGGTGACGTTGGCCGTATTCAGCTTGGTGGCGCCGTTGACGGCCACGTCTCTGGTCATTAGCAGTTCGATGCCCGCGTCGTTGTGCGAGACGTCGTTGACCGTGGCTTCGAAGTTGCCGTTGCTGGACCAACCGCCGATCGCCCCGCCCTTGAAAATGGCGTCGATGTTGTTGTCGCCGAAGTTGTAGGCGGCGCTGCTGTCGACGTCGGTGATTCCTTGGTAGAGCGTAGCCCCACCGGCTTCGGTCCGGCTGGGCAATGGACCGGCGGTTGCTATCAAGGTAGCGCCCTCGGAAAGCATTACATTTTGGCCGGTGCCGCTGTAGACGGCTCCGGTCAGGTCACCGCCCAGGCCGGCTCCGGTGGCCAGGAGAACGGCGGGGAAGTTGGCGCGTGTCTGGCTCGACATGTTGATGAAGCCGCCGAGGCTTGGCGAGATCGTCCGGTCGGCGGCGGCCCCGTCGGCCGTTACGTTCAGCCTGCCGCTGAGGTTGACGACCGTCGCTGCGGTGCCGAGCGAGCCGATTGCATTGGCGTTGTAGGTTCCGCCGGCAGCGATCGTAATCAGGTCGGCGACAATCAGGCCGCCGGCGTCGACCGTGCCGCCGTTGGCGACGGCCAGCGTCCCGGTGGTGAGGCTGCCCGGCGCATTGACGGCGAGCGTACCGTTGGCGACGTTCGTTGCCGAATCGACGTTTCCGAACCAGAGGCCGGCCTGCGCGGGGGCTGAGGGTTTGAGCGTGACCTGACTGCTCATCGACGGACTTTGATAGAGGACATGAGCAGTCGATCCGCCGGCGCCCTCGCGGTGCGTCACGGCGAACATGTAGGTTTCCCCAGCGGTGAGGGTACGGGTCTGGGTGCCGCCGTCCCAGGTCAGTTGCTCACCGCGATCGTCCCCGACCCCGGCCTGACTGGACTCGAACACGCCGTCCTGGTCGAGATCGATCCAGATACCGCCCGTGTCGTCCGGGTTGTCATCGTTGAAGGTCCAGGTGCCACCTTCCCCGGCAGGAACCACCAGTCTGCCGATAAACAGGTTCATGTAGTTATCGTTCAGGTTGATTGCGCCGGAGTTTATCCAGTCGCCGTCGTTGTTGAAGTCCAAGCCGCGCCCACCGGGACCGTCGGTCAGCAGGACGACGTTGTCCGGGGTCTCGAGCAACATGCCGCCGTTGTTGTCGAGATCCAGCCCGGCGTCGCCGAGAGTGAAGTTGAAGCCTCGATGTTCAAACACGTTGGGAGTGAATCCGCCGGTGGTGGCCGTCGGCCGGTTGATCACCATCGTGCCGCCGTCGACCGCGACTTGAACGGCCTGATCGATCGGAGTGTTGACGTTGAGCGTCCCGCCGGTGGCCGTCAATTTGCCGGAGAACGTCATGGCACCGTCAAGGTTCACGGTGCCGCCTTCGCCGGTGACGGCCGCCGCGCCGCCGATGGGTACCGTCACGTCGGTGTCGCTGAGCAGGAAGTTGTCGGCTGCGTAGGAACCGCTGCCGGTGACCGCAAGTGAACCGCCGTCGACGGTGATCGTATCGGCCGAGAGCGGCCGGTTGACCGTCAACGTCCCACCGGGGCCGACGTTGGTCGCCGGTGCGGTCACGGTAACGGCAGCCAGATTCGGACTGAAAGCCGTGTTGACCGACAGTCTGTCGACGTCGATCGTTGCGCCGGCAGCAAGCGTGGGCGCCGACCCGAGGATCAGGTGACGGCCGGTCACTATTCCGGTCGCGCCGATCGAGAGCGAACCGGTGCTCGTCAGGTCGACGGTCCCGGTGTCGAGCGTTCCGAGGACGTCGAGCGAGCCGGTGTCCTCCACGGTCAGAATCCCGGCGCGGCCGGTGGTGCCGCCCGGGATGAAGACGTCGTCGGCATCGTCGACGGCCACCCGACTCGTGGCGGTGGGGCGGCCGCCGGGGACCGTGCCTTCCCATGTCGTCGTCAAATTCCAGGAGCCGCTCTGGCGGCTGTTGAGATCGCCGTCGCTGACGGTCTCGAATTCGATGATGTACGAGTCGCAGACCCCCGCGGCAGTCCAGTCGTTCCAGTTTCCGTTGTCGTAGATATCGCCGTAGTCTTCGCCGCCGGTGTCGTTGGGCTCGCCGCCGTTCCAGTGCGTATAGGCCCCGTCGATCGGTGTACCGGCGGCGACGCCCTGCCAGAAGGGCGTAGTTGCGCCGTCGAGCCCTACCCACACCCAGGTGCCCTCGACGCTGTAGGCGTCGGCATCGGTGGCGCCGAACCAACTGAGATTATCGCCGAAACCGGACAGCGCCAGAACAAACGCCTGTTCTTCAGCACTTGCGATCGAGGCCAGATAGCCCGTTCCGTAGGTCGGATCCGGCAGGGGTTGGGTCCCGGTATGTGTCAAAGCCTGCTCCCAGGTGCCGCTGAAAGTGACAACCTCGTAGTAGTGGTCGTTCCCGCCCAAAACGGAGTCCCACAGAACCGGAGCCGCCTGGGCCGTGCCGCCGAAAACCAGCAGTGCGGCAAATGCCAACAATCGCGCACGGTATTGTCTCATGATCGTTCTCCTGACAAGACAAGAAATCGGAAATTGGTAACGGCGGGCAACAAGTCGCCCTGGGGTAAGGTAACGACAGGGAATTCCCGCCTATGTAAATCACAAAGGGGAACCGACCCCACCTGCGGAGTCGACACACAGCATCCCTAGGGAATCAGCGCCACAAGTTGACGGTCGGTTCAACGCGGAAGAACGTTGCCTCCGATTCGGGACGCAGGAAGGCCGGTTGTCGCCTCAGGAACGAACTTGGGAGTCATCTACACCCTAACTTATCAGAACCGCCGAAGAAGTCAAGCAACCCCAGCGAATCCACCCGGTCTAGGGAGAAAACTGCCGAAAGGCGGCCCCGGCAGAGGCGTAACTCGGACGGAAGAGGCTCGAATCGAGCCCGGTGACCAGACATGCCCGTGAAGCCCGGAAACCACACGTCTACTGCCGTTTTTCCACACGCAGCCCAGTGCAGTTCTGAGGACGAAACACGTCGTTTCGAGACTGGGGTGGGGTGATTGGGCCTGTCGGGCACGAACGGCTATTCTGGGGCGCTGTATCGCGTCGAAGCCAGAAAGGTGACGCTCTACAGACGGCGCCCGTCGCGGCAGTCGAGTTGTCCTGTTACGGGTTTGAATCTGCCCTCCCTTTAACGCGCAGCAATTCCCCGCCCGCTGCGCGTAAAGGAAACGCATGGCCACCATTTCTCTTATCGATCAGGTCCCAATCACCCGTCTGGCGATTGAACAGTTCTACGATGGCCTTATCGGTGCCCGTTCCATCGAGGCCGACCACCATCTCCTGCGGCGCAAAGGCATTGTGGTTGGCTACGTAAATCGCATCGCCGCCGCCGGGATACTTGAAGAAACCGACGACCGCTTCGCCGCGTTGTACTCGAAACCAGAAATCCTCCGGAAACGGCGGCAACTTAAACGGTACGTCCTGCTCCTTGTCTTTGTTTTCGTGCGTTTTGGTGGTTGGCGTCGAATACACGGCCGTGGGCATGCCGATCTTCCCGATCTCGGGATACAGCTTGTGCATTTCCTGGCCGATCTTCACGAGATGATGAAACCGATGCTTCGGATCGATGTTCCCCTCGGCGCTAAACGGCCCGCCGATGAACCAGATCGCCACCTTCAATCCGAACGGAATGGAAGTGTTCAGCGTGTAGGAGTTGCGGTTGTAGTCACTGCCGAGCATCCAGCGTCCGATAACGCCGTCCTGGCTGGGCGCATACGCTCGGTACCACTGGAGGGCTGCAAAATGCCAGTGAAACCCCCGTTGCCAGTGGTAATCGTAATAGGCGTGTACGCCCGGCTTTGATTTCGGCGCGTTCGCATAGATTACCTGGTACGTCCCCATCCAGATCGGATGGGTCGGGTCCCACTTCTTGAGCATCAGGATGTAGTCGTCGATGCTCTTTCCGTCCGGGTATCCGAAAAACGACATCTTCTCATTCCAGATGTTGTAACCCCAAACTGCGTCGTTGCCACGGACCTTTTCACAAATGGCCTTCACCGTTGCACGCTGCTCTTCGTTGCGGCGAATATCGGTCTTGGCGTCGTCGTGCCACGCCAGGACGTCAATCATCATCTTGACGCCGTGCTTCTTACACAGCGGCAATCGCCAGTCCTTGTAGACGCAGTAGATGGTGTTGAATCCGGCCTTCTTCATATTGACCAACAGGTTCTCAAAGGCAGCGGGGTCCGTTGGGAACTTGACGCCTTGGCCGTAGCCGTTGTTGAGCGTGAAGGCGAACTCCTTGGGATGGGGCGCCGCCTTGATATTCGGATCCGGCTCCGCAGCTCGCGCAACGCTCGCTACGAGAAAGAGCGTACACAGCAGAAGAACCGGCACACTCGTGATGGTTTGGGTTCGCTTGTTCATTGGGAACTCCTTTCAAGGACATTATTCCGCTCTCGCCCCAAGTCCGCCAGTGCTGGCTATCGCAAACTTTCAGCAAAGTGTCCGCAACCGCAATCTACATGCCTGTTCCCGTCTCAACCACTGCCTTTGTGTTGGGCAATGCCTCGCATAGCTCTTGCGCGACGGGCTTCTCGGCGATTCTGGTGGGGCGGCGGGCGAAAACTGGAACGCCCGAGACCTACTCTATCCTCCGGTCGAGGGGCTGTCTAGCCTCGACCACCCCGCC
>JABMRB010001288.1 GCA_013202865.1 Candidatus Nealsoniibacteriota bacterium
ACCATCGCCAAGTAGCGCTCCCGCCGAGCCAACTCCGCCAGTGCCGGTGTGAGCAAGACCGGTTGATCTGGGGCCGCCGATAGGTGCTCTCCGAGGATATCCAGTACCAAGGGAGTGAGCACGTGCATGCCGAACAGGCACAGATAACGGCCTGCCCGTAGCCCGGGGATGACTAGCTGTTGCTCGGCGTCGGTGGGCGTCGGCTTTTCCAGGACGCGTTCGATTTCGTAGAGGTTGGTTTGGCCGGCGATACGCTTTCCACCGACCGTGCCGTAGTAGGGCAGCATGCTCTCGCGCGTGGCTTGGACGCCGGAGACGGGGCAGTTCTGCGCGGCGGCCGTTTCCACCAGTTGCTGCGTGCAGCGGCGCGACTCGTTGCTGACGTAGAGGTGGTCGCTGACGAGATGCACAAAGGGTTGCCCGTCGACGAACGGTCGAGCCCGATGCAGGGCTTCGCCGTAGCCTCGCGGTTCGGGCTGCTCGACGAACGTCAGCATGCGAGAGTATCCGCCGGCCGCTTCACTGTAGGCTGCCTGGTCGCCCGGTCGCAGGACGATACAGATTTCCTCGACGCCCGCAGCAATCACCTCTTCGATGACAATCTGCAACGCCGTCTTCTCGACGCCGTCAAGGTCCACGAAACGCTGCAACGGCAGCCGGCTCTGATCCGGCCCGGCCGCAGTGATCACCGCTCTTGAAATGTCCATCTGGTGTTTCCTTGGAAAAGTAGACGCTGAGACACAATAATCGCCGGCTGCATCCTTGGTGACGAGGAGGATGGAACTACGTGAAGCGGAATGGCCAGCGTTTGTTCACGGGACGAGAAACAGACAGCGCGATTGCCGACGGTGAATCCCGCCCTCTCGGATCCTCGCTTGGTTCAGCCGCCCCGAGCCCATTCGCAGAGCCAAGGTCAGCAAACGACTGCCAGCCTGCCCACAACCGCTTCTGCAGAAGCTTGCTCGTCGAATGGTTATTGTCGAAATTCGAGCGGCTGTAAAGAACATGCCGACCAACGACGCTGGCCGAAGGACGATCCCAGCAACCACCTCAATACGTACAAGTGAGGCCACCCCGCGCAGCGAACAAGACCGCTCAAATTGACGCGGCCTTGTTCTTCTTCGTTCTGCGCCTCACCACGCAACGACTGGAGGGGCATCACCAGCCAAGCAGTCTGGGACTAGGTGCTTCTGCAGCTACCTGCGCCACCGACGAATTCCAACAAGCCCAATCATGAGCCCAAGGCCCATGAGGTTAATGACTGTCGCTGCCTCTGGGATGCGTTCCACAATCTGACCCTGCGAAACATCTCCGGCCGAGGGCTCGTCCCAACCAAAAAGTACAGGGGTCTTGACCAGAAAACTGTTGTCTACATCATCCAGCCACTCTTGCGCTTTGTCGAAGATTGCTGCGTTGCCAGTCCACTGATTGTTGCCTTCGTTCAGATCCAGAGCGACCCTCAAGTCAGTATCTGCATCAACGGCCCACGCCTTATCATACACGATTTCCCAGATAGCCACCTGGAACGCATCAACGTACAACCGAGCGTCTGCCGCTGAGCCATTCTCCCAGGTTTCCTTGACACCGCCAACTCCCCAGAAATGCTCCGCCCACAATTCCTCTACCATCGCTTTTCCCAAAACACCCAATTTGGCGGGGACAGTGCTGATAGGCACATCAGCGATGTCATCGTAGAGCGTGTATGTATTCTTAATGTTCTGGTCTTTGTCAATACAGAAAGAGATGACTCGCTGGGTTGGTCCACTGTGAGCTGCCCATCCGGCATTCCCCTGTTTCACTGTAACGAACTGGGCATTGTTCCAACCCGCCGGAGTACTGGAGGTAATGTCCCAAAAAAACGCACCGCCGGTATGCTCATGCACCGGAGGGCTGTCGTACCAAGTCCAGTTGGCCGTGATCGTATCAGCGCAACACACTCCGCTGATTGCCAGGGCAACGAAAACAACAACAACGCAAAATAACCTCTTCATCTGAACTCTCCTTCAAAACGGAACGAAGTTGATACCAATACGAGAAGTCTATCAGTTTCTGGCCACTCGTCAAGCGGCTAGCCCGCAGAATTCACAAAGGCGAAGGGGATTTCGTAAATTCGCTGTAGCACTTCGCTTAACCGAATTTGCGCCGACGCAGCATTTGTCTTCAGGCAGAACAGGTGGTGTCATCTCGGCTGCCCGGCTCTCCGTCCCGGATCTTCGCTGCAAACGTGCAATCGACCGGCCATGCCCTTCGCACTCGCGAAGCGACTTGCGCATTAACGCAAGGTCGGTTCGCCAAACCGAATCGCCTTTCGGGCTGAGCTGGTCGTAGAGGCGTTACAAACCACTCCGGGGTCTTCTTCACTCTGCTTTCTCCGGCATACGAACGGTCCTGAGTGCCGATTCGCCCAGCGAAGGTACCACATTGGGTTGGGATGGGATATCTCGTCAGTTCAGCGCAATCTTCAGCTTGCGGAACACGGGCCGTTCGAGCGGGTGAAGTTGTTGGGGGTCAAGCCCCAGTTTTTCGGCTTCCTGCAGGGCCTCGGCCGCTTTTTCTTTCTGTTTCGCCTGGTAATAGGCACGGGCGAGATGGAAGTGTCGATTCGGTCGCGGGTTCTCAGCAATTGCGTCTCTTGCGTCTTGGATTGCTTCCCGGGGCTTGTCGAGCGCCAGGTATACCGACGCCCGCGTGTCGAGCAAGTTGGACACCGGTCCGGACATTTTGATTGCAGTTTGCACTAGTTCCAGCGCTTCTTCAGGTTGCTGTCTTCGAAACGCGAGAAGCTCGGCCAGATCATTCATGACCACCACGTTCTTGCTGTCTTTCTGCAGCAATTCGCGGTAGATCGCCTCTGCGTCATCGAAGCGTTCCTGGCGAATGCGCGACTGAGACAGAACGTACAGCAACGCAAATGGGCGATCGTGCTTCTGCAAGGCAGCCAGCAGTACTTTCTCAATTCTCTGCGCGTGTTCTGGATCTGAGTCGAGCTTACTTAACACCCCAGTGATCGTTCCCCCGACGTCATCCGGGTCGGCATCTTCCCAGGCGTCCTCCAAGAGGTCGAGCGCTTCGTCGAGTTGATCCTGCCGGGCGAGAAACGCCGCCAATGCGAGTTTCTTCGCGGGAAGCTGTTGGGCGTATTGGCGCATGAGCTTTTCCGCTTCAGTGACGAAACGGGTGGCCGCCGCCTCGTCGCCGGCAGCTCTCGATCGATCGGCGAACGACTCCAGGCCCCGCGCGGCCGACAGCAGCCTCCGAACGTCCGGCGGGGACGCCGCGTCCGGCTTGGCGACCGCACTTGTGAGAAGGTCTACAACCTGGTCTGGTTTGCCTTGCAGGAAGAGGGCCTCGGCCTTCAATACGGTGGTCGAGAAGGCGTCGGGCGCTACGGCTTCGAGTCGCCTCAGCCAAAGTTCGGCTTCGGAGATTTCCTTGTTCTGCAATTGGCCGCGGATGAACGTTCTCAGATACTCATTGTAGTCACCATGCCCTTCGTGGTTGGCCAGTAGTAGTACCATCTGTTTGCGTGCCTCAGCCCACTCACCGGAGCGCAGGTAGACTTGCGCTAGTTGATACCGCTCGTCGGGCGAAGGGGAGGATCCTTGTTCCACCAGGGTCTTGAGGATTTGAATTCCTTCTTGCCGCTGCTCTTTCTCCGGATGCCCGAATAGCAGGACTGCTTTGGTGCGTTTGTCCAATGCGGAGGACTTATCCGCTTTCAAGTTCTCCTCGACCAAGTCGAGTGCCTCGGTCAAACTTGGGAAGTCACCTCGGCCGCGCATGACGAGCGCCAACACGCGTCTTGCCCAGATGAGGTCCTTTTCATCAGCGGGCAGTTTCTTGGCGACGATTTGCTTCAATTGCGGCTCGGCCAATTGTGGCCCGCCGTTGCGCGAGCAGAACTCGGCGACTTGGCGGATTACGGACAGATCCTTGGGTGCTTTGGCCAGAGCCTTTTGGTACTCCTTCTCGGCATCCTCCGTCTTTCCGATCATTCGGAGACACTCGCCCATCGCCAGCGGGAGCTTATCGGCTGCAATCTTACCGCGAGCCTCCTCGGTCGCTGTTTCTGCTGCCGGGATCTGGTCGGTACGGGTGAGAAACTGGACCAACGCCACCCAGGTCTCGGGCAAGTCGCCGGCCAGTTCGACCGCCCGACGCAGCGACTTTTCGGCATCGACCAGCATCGCATTGGTCGCGGGATCCGGGGACGTACCTCCAGTCCGTTGTCCGACGATGCCCAGAACCTGTCCCAGCCAGATGTGGTCCTGGTAGTTTTGGGAGTCGACGGTAACTTCTTTGGCCGCAGCCAATGCACCGTCGAAGTCCTCCAGCTTTGCCGACACCTGAGACTGCAAACGGTAGAGGTCGGTCGAGAACGGCCTCTGTTCTTGTTCAAATCGTTGCAGCAACTTGCCTGCGGTCGCATAGTCTTGACGTCCGTACAGGAGTTGAATCACACGTCGAATCACGGCCGGGTCCCGCACTCCCAGTTCGATGGTTCGGATATAGCCATCGACGGCAGATCGGCCGTCGCCTTGATCGTCGTTCAGCGCCGCTGCCAACAGCGTCGGGCGGACCCAGTTGGGGCGCATTTCCGAGGCTGTGGCAAGATGCTCCAGGGCCTTCTTTGTCGCCTTTTTCTTCTTCTCTTCCGTCAATTCCTGCTTTTCCTCGGCGAGTATGGAAATCTGAGCCGCCCGGCAGTAGTGCCAGAACGCCCCCTCTCCTTCGATCTTCCTGATCTTCTCGACAACCTCCTCCATGGCGTCCCCGTCCTTTTCGGCCAGGGCGATCATTGCCAGTTGAATCCTGGTCTGCAGGTTATTGGGCTCCTTTTCCGATACGCGTCGGCAGAGCAGCTTGGCTTGCTTGAAGTCCTCTACCCACAGCGACGTCCGTACCAAACCTTTCCAGAGTCGCAGAACCTCCTCGTCGGAAAACTGCTCGGTGTCCTCGGCAAGTTTCCGCAAGCTGGCAGCCGTTTCGTCGTTGGCAGCCGTTTCGTCATTGGTGGCCGTGTCGTCATTGGTGGCCGTGTCGTCGTTCTTGTGCCGGATCAAATGCCACGCGCGTGCCAGCCGCAACACCACGTCATCGGCCAGTGTCTCAGTAGCTTCGTCGAGGAGTTGTGTGGCCCGCTGGGGGTTCTTTTGCCGCTCCGCCAGATCCGCCAACGCGATCCAAAGCAGCACGTCTTCCGGTTTCTTGTGTCGTTCGCTCAGCAACAACTTCTCCGCTTCGTCGGTAAGGCCTTGTGCAACGAGAATTTCGGCTTGCAGAACGAAGACGATCGCCGCCTCCGGATATATTTTTGCCGTCGAGCTGAGCACGCGTTGCGCCTCGCTCCAATCACGTCTTGCCCGCCTGCCAAGTTCCTTGCGGATGAGCCAACGAGCCAGTTGCAGCCAACTGGCCCCCGAGGCTCCCTTGAGCCTCACGAGCGTTTGCTGCTCGACCAGCGCCTCGTCGATCTGGCCGGCGCCCATCAACGTCGCCGCGAGGGCCTCTCGGGCGGGAATCCAAAGCGGGTCGATCGCGACTGCTTTACGATAGGCGTCGAGTTGTCGATCGGGATTCGCGAGACGATCGTAGCATTTGCCCAGCCAATAGTTGGCCACTTTCTCCAACGCGGGTTCATCGGCTACGTTGTTACGGGCCAACGTAAGATGCTCGACTGCCTTCAGCCACTGGCTTCGCGAGTATTCGATCCGTGCCTTTAGGAACCCGAGCCGAGACTCGGGGCAGTTCGCCTTTTTCAACGGTTTAACAAGTCCCGCAGCCTCTTCGGTCTCGCCCTCTTGAACGAGCAGGCTCGCCAACTTCCAAAGCAGCGCCGCGTTACCGGGAACCTGTTCCACACCTTCCCGCAGCCATGTGAGTGCCGCTGCTGGGCCGTTGTCGGCTTGTTCGATATCGGCCAACGTGGCATACATGCGGGGATCCGTTTGGTTCACCTTGATGCCTCGTTGAGCGTAGTTGCGAGCCTCGTCGAATCGTCGTGTTCCCAACGCACATCGTGCGGCCAGCCACAGCGCATCATCGCGGTCCTCGCTCTGCTTCTTGTCCTCCGATGCGATCTTGCCGGCTTCCAGCGAGTGCTTCAAGGCTTGCTCGAGCAGTCCATACCGCGCTGCCTGCCACAACGCGCCGCTGTCGTTCAGTGCCTTGAGTGCATGCTGCATTGTGTCGACCACCACTGCATGTTTTGCGGCGACCTGCAGGACAGCAGCTTCGTCCGATTCCGGCGTCTCAATCGCTTGGTCTCGCGCGCGGGCCAGATCGGATGGGTCCGGCGGCTTTACCTGCGCTCCGGGCCGGGCCGCCAGCAGAAGTGCGTTGGGGTCGTCGAGGAGCAAATCGGTGTCGAAGACCTTTAAGGCTCGCTTGACGGATTCAACCACCACGTCGTTGTTCGCGATCAGCAATTGCGCGTCGGCATCGTCGTCCGCAAGTGTGAGATCATCGAGCGTGCGTCTCACCGTCCCGCTGAGTAAACCGGGCACAATCGCATCAAGCAGCAGCGTGTGCTTCCTGGCGACTCCCTGGTCCCTGAGCGCCGCAAGGCTTTGTAGGTACATGCCGAACGACAGATGTGCTTTGGCTGAGTCCGACATATTCACCACGAGTTGCTTCATCCACTGGTCTGCTTCAGCGGGCTGATCGAGACGATTTCTCAGTAAACCGGCCAAGTACACGTACGTCGCAAGATACTCGGGGTCGCACTTGATGGCCGCTCTCAATGTTCCTTCTGCCGCGGTGTAGTCGCCTTTTCCCGCTTGGCACTGAGAAAGCCATCGTAGCAGTTCGGCGTCGTCGGGGGGCGCTTTTTGCAGCTTCTTGATTTGACCCATGGCATCGGAATACCGCGTCATCTTCATCAGTACCTTGGCCAATGTCCTCCGCACGTCGGCCCGATCCGGCTGCTCCCGCAACACACTTTCCAGCATGCGGCGAGCTGGGCCTACTTGGGAACGCTCTGCAAGGAGCAAGCCCAATTCGGCACGAGCCTCGGTGTCCTCGGGCTTCAGATTGAGATAGCCGTTGTAGCTCTTGACGGCCAGCTCGAAGTTTTCACTATCCCTTGCCCGACGTGCCTCTTCGAGGAAGACCGTTGCATTGCGGGGGGCCAGGAGTAGATTCAGTCCGTGAAAGGCGGCAAGAAAGGCGACCACACCCACTATCAGCCAGATAGCCAGGCGAGTATTCAACCGCTTCATGATATACCTC
>JABMRB010000023.1 GCA_013202865.1 Candidatus Nealsoniibacteriota bacterium
ACTCCGTCACCCAGACGACTGCCCGAACATGTCGATGCAAGTGGCGAGCCCACCCGCGGGGAAGCGGCTGGGCCACCGGCGCTGGCACCTGGGCCACGACGCTTTCGACGGGCCGGGGCGCCGGGGTAAACCCGGCGGCTCGCTGCTGGGCGCGGTTAGCGACTACTGAAACAACGCACCTTGCCGTCGACGGTCACCAAATACAACCGCCCCGCGGCGGCGATCAGGGCGTCCCATTCGGGCGGGGCGGGTAGCTTGTATTGGGCTAACTGCTTGCCGTCGACGGTCGAGACGGCCAATAGACTCCCGCCCATCTTGCCGGCCAAGGCGGCTTGCTGGCGACTTGTTGCCTCGACCGACGCGACGTGGTACCGATCCGAAATGTCCTCCGGCGTGTCAACGAACGTGTCCGGCGGACCGGCGACGAAGAGCGTCTCGTCGGCCAGTACCATGCCGCGCGCCAAGATCGGCAGCGGGCGTTGCCAAAGCGGCGCGACCTTCGTCGTCGGTTTGGCGCCGGGGCGCCGCGGCTGACCGGTCGACCCCTTGGCGGCGCCCGGCCGTGGGCAACCGTAGAGCAAGTATCGCGTGTGGCCCAGGCCGACGTGGCTGCCGTCGCGGTGATACTGGTTGAAGCGGCCGAATCCGTAGACGTTCGATTCGTCGAGCACCATTAGCCGCCCGGCCGGCACCTGGTTGCCTACCACCGGCCAACCACCCCAGTTCGATCGCATGCCCGCGCCGAAGATCCAGTACGTGCGATGCCACCACGAGCTTTCGAGGAACCCGGCCGGGCTGTAGAGGTGCGGCACGGCCGTCTTCTGCTCGACGCCTTGCCGATCGAACCGCCGGTGGCGCATGAAGATCGAGCCCGCGTCGCTCGAGAGCACGTCCGGCTTGGTGCCGCCGGTGATCGGTGTCTCGGAGAGCTTTTTGCCGGTGGCGGCATCGAGTCGGCAGAGCGTCATGCCGCCGTCGAGGTGCGTCGACCTGCCGGCCGCTGCGTAGACGACGCCCTGCTCGACGAGCACGCTGCCGTGGACCGGCCAGGCCGACTCGATCTGGCCGTAGGAAACGATGCGTCGATCGTGCGGTGCCACGCGAAATTGCCATGCCATCGCGCCGTCGTCGGCTCGCAGGCAATAGACCGAGCCGTCGGCCGAGCCGAAGATGGCCGTGCCCGCATGGATTGTCGGCGGCGAATCGACCCGGCCGCCGGCGGTGAACTCCCACAGCAACCGGCCGGTTTCGGCGTCCAGGGCCGAGACGGTATGGGCGTCGATCCGCGCAACGAACACCTTGCCGCCGGCAACCACCGGACTGCTAAGCCGCCCGCCGGGCAGTTCCGCCTCCCAAGCCGGCTTCAACTCGACAGGCACGGAGCACGAGCTTCGACCGCTACGGCCGCCGTCATGGCGATACGTCGGCCAGGAGGAAGGATTGGGGATTTGGGATTTGGGATTTGGGATTTGTTTGTAGGCGGGGCCGGGTTGGAGTTGTGGGGTCGGTTCGGGTTCGGGCGTTTCGCTTTTTGGGGCGAGGCAGTTGAAGCTGTTCAGCAGCGACTCGACGTGGCAGGCGCACGAGTGCGGTGGGGCGTAGATCAGGCCGTTGCAGGGCATCACGCCGTATTGGCATGTGCCGCGGACCCATGCGTTGCCGAAACCTTCGCCCGTGGCAACGTCGATCATCTCGATCCCGTCGCGGCCCAGCACGAGGTACTTCTCGGTCGCCTTGTTGCGATGGCAGCGGTGGTGGCCCATGATGAGTCGGAAGAACTCGTTGTCGGCCGGCCGCGTTCGCACGACCTCGCCCGTGTTGACGTCGAGCCCCCGGGTGATGCCCGGCTCTCGGGCGCTGACGAGGTTGCCCGACCAGACCAGCCCGCCGGCCACGAGCACGTCGACCGGTGCGTTGTAGCATTCGCGGCAGTCCGCCTCCCAAAGCCGTTCGCCCGAGTCGGCCTTGAAGGCAACGATCTGGCCCACCGGTGCGACCCCGCCGAGCGAATTGACGATCCAACGGCCCGGCCGCTCGGGCGGTTCCAGACCGGGAGCCGCCCCGTCGACGTTGCGATCGCCCGAGAGCACCACGTCGCCGTAGACAACCAGCGTCGGCGCCGACCACGCGGGCCGCTGCCGGTTGACCGCCCGATCGGCACGCCAGAGCACCTTGCCCGTCGACGCATCCATGGCGAGCAATTCCTTGTGGCTCTGGAAGTAGACCCGCGGCCCGGCCGCCGCCAGCGTCGTAGGCATCAGCTCGACCGTATCGGCGTCGTCCTTCTTCCAAAGCACGTCGCCCGTGGCCGCGCGGATCGCCACGAGATGTTTCTCGGGCGGCGTGTCTTCGTAGATCGACCACCAGTGCCAGATCTTCTG
>JABMRB010001289.1 GCA_013202865.1 Candidatus Nealsoniibacteriota bacterium
GCGACAAACAGACCGACATAGGCCATCTCATACAATGTCACGGCAAAGGAGCCCGTGTCCCGGGCTTGCACATCGAAATTGACACCGAACCACTGGACGATGTCGTCGATGCTCCTACGGGAGAC
Source organism: Candidatus Nealsoniibacteriota bacterium (assembly GCA_013202865.1). Taxonomy (GTDB): domain Bacteria; phylum Planctomycetota; class Planctomycetia; order Pirellulales; family Thermoguttaceae; genus JABMRB01. Next base: position 126 of record JABMRB010001289.1, read on the forward strand.
GCCTCTGTAGTGGCCGCAGTCCGGGTCCCCGAAGTCAGTGAGCTCCTTGCCCGGCTTGGTCGAAAGAAGGATGCGATCTTCGCGCAGTCTTTGCTGGATGGCTTCGCTGTCGTTGTACTCAGAAGGTACCGTCAAGCTGATTTCCCAATGATGGATTGGGGTATGCTTCGGGTTAGCCGACCGGTAGTAGCCGAGGAAGTTCGACTGTTCCACGACCTCCGCCTTTCCGTTCTCGAATCGATAGCACTCCGGATCGTACCCTTCCAAACTCCCCGCCGTGTCGAAGACCCGCCACCGGAATACAAGGTCGGGCCAACGTTTAGACTCTTGCAGCAGGGCCCTATACGGACATCGGTCGTATACGATTCCGCAAAACCGAACGCGGCACGGGTCGTCCCAAGGTTCATACTCGACTGTGAGGTCCTCTATTGCATGGCTGGCTTCCTCGCTCTTCATGTCTTTCATCCACATGGCCTTGCCCGAGCCTCCGGTGCCCCCGACTCCGAACGTTCGCCTCCAAAACGTGATCGCAAAGTCCCGCAAGGTCATCGAATTTCCCAACACATCAACGTAGATGTAATGGCACTCCATCATAGCTGTTCTCCTGTTTCAAAAAATGGGTTATTGCACTAAGAGAGTGCGTGTTTGTCGTTCTTCTGAGTGTTTTCAAAAGTTCTTTGAATGGCAGCATTTCATAGGGTCAAAGCTGGTTGCGGCCCACTGTTTCGTCGCACCTGGAGGTCCACGAGCCGTAGCGCATTCTTGGCGTGCTTTCTCGACGGCGCCCGATTGACCGGCGGTTAGCCGAACAGGGACAATGCGTCGAGTACCGCTCCCACAAAGGGTCGGGCCCTGAGCAGGAACGTCAGGAAGGCATTTCGATCTCCCACAAAGGCCAGGAGGTCGTCCATCGAGGCGACCGCATTGCCTTTTCAACTATCTCAAAGCGTTCGTCGCGATCGGGGACTTCCGGGTGCTCGCCGTAACCTCGGAGAACCTGCTCCAACTCAAATCCCATGGGCAGGCAATCCGCCCATCGAACGTCGGCCAATCGTTGGGTGATGGCCTTGTAGTCAACGGGGGCCTTGTCGTCGACGTGCTCCTTCCAGAGATCACCGGCGACCTCCTCGCCAATCAGCATCTCCAGGCGCTGCTGGCAGATGTCCCATTCCTCGCGCGGATGAGTCCCATAACGCAGGAGACCGACGACTACGAAGGCTTGCTCTTGCTGTGTGAGCGTGATGTCGCGCTCAAGAATCTCACGGAATGGACGAAGGTGATCGGCGAATATGGGCTGGCCATTCCGGAACTCCCTTTCGAGGTCGCACGACCAAATCCCGAGGTCGAAATCACGGAGATACCTTAATTCGTCCAATGTTACGGCACCCGACCCCGCGTCCTTCGCCAGCACGCCGAACTGCTCCTCAAACCACCCGATGATTTCGGCGACACTCCTGCGAGAGACGCCCATATAGCGACCGGAGGCCGTATCCCTGGAGTCAAGGGGCATCTTGCCCGGCGCTGTCGAAAGGAAGATGCCTTCGTCTTGCAGCCGTTCTTGAATCGCCAAACCGACATCCATCTCAACAGGCGCCTCCACGTTGATTTGCCAATGATGTATCGCGGTGTGCTTGGGATTGGCGGATCTGAAGTGGAAGCTACCACAGTCCAGGGGCTCCTCTTTTCCGTCCCTTAGTCGGAAGTACCCCGGATAGATTCCGTCCGAATGGTCGTAGACGTCAAAGAGCCGGCACTGGAGGATGAGATTGGGCCAAAGTTTCGACTCCTCCTGCAGAGCAAAATACGGGAAGTAGTCGTACGTGTATCCGGACAATCGAGCGACGCACGGGGCCTCGCACGGGTCGTACTCTATTTTTGCGCCGCCAATCGGATGATGGGTTTCCTCCTCCCACTCCCCGTCAATGTCGCCGATCATGGTGGAGTTGCCCTGGCTCACCCTGAACCCACCTTGTTGTGTGCGCCTCCACAGGCTAGTGACAAATTCCCGTACTTCCATTGGGCTCCCAGTTGCTTCAAGACAAATGTCGTAACGATCCATAGTAGTTCTCCTGTTTCAAAAAATGCGTTATTGCACTAAGAGAGTGAGTGTTTGTCGTTTTTTTACGCAATTCTCCAGATTATTCTGAGTTGCAGTATTCCCAGGTGGTCGACGCCTGGTTTCGGCGTCCGGTGCGTCGTCACGGCCCACGATCAGCCGACTCAGCGCGGTTCTGGCTAATCGTCTGAGGGCGAGTTTGCCCACCGTCTTCTTGAAGGGAACCCGTCGTGTTGGCCTCCCAAAGCGAACCGGGATGGTGGACTCGATAAAAGCTCTTGCCATTCCCACTGGATCCTATCGGAGAGACTGCTCGTTGGACCGGGGCACCGGAATCAGGTTTATCGAACCTCGCCAGGGCGCCGTGCAGATACTCTTCCACAAGGTCACAACAGATCCATTTCCTTTTGAGCCGTTCGGCAACTTCTCCGGTGACACAGCTTCCGGCGAAGGGGTCGATGAGAGAACGGTCGCGGTCGAACGCTGCCCGATGGTCGGTATGTTCGGCCATCGGGCAGGGTCCCTCTCGGAATCCTGTGGACGCCCACTGGCAATGAATCCGATCTGAAGTGCGTTCCGGCGGTGGGCGACCTGCCTCTACTCCGGATGCATCTATCCACGCCGGTTCCCAGCAGAACGTGGCTGCCAAACGCCCTTCGGGACTGCCAGCACTACCAATTCGGTGCTGTCTTTACTCCCCGCATTTTCCTAGGTGCGGGGAGTGAACGGTCGGCCCGGCCTCCTTCCTCGACGGCAACGACCAATACACCTTGTGCGTCCCGTTTCGGCCGCTGCCCACCCGTTTGGTTTCAATCCGCAATTCTGCCTTCGCTTTCTCGATAGTACGTCTTCCGACTTCGATTCGGCGGGTGCCCCGGCGGATGACTTCATTGTATTCGACCGGCCCGTCCTTTAGGATCGCTTGCAGCAATTCCTTTACCGCCTTAAGCTTCGGTGATCCCTTCTCCTGGCCAACGCCGTTGAGATCGTCGGCGGAGAACTGAGACGTGCCACGATGGACAAGCAGTGGCACGGGGTTGGAAACGCCATCGACCGGAGCGGACGTGACCTCAAACAACTGCGAAGACGCCTTGGGCCCGACGTTGCATTTGGCATGGGCCAGCACCCGCATCGTTTCAGGGTCATTGGGGTTCAGGTGCATCTGAAGTTGGTTCCTGGCGGCCCCCGTGATACCGATTGGGCCAGTACCTCGGATCAAAGTCGGCCCATTGGCCTTGGTAAAGTGTCGAATCATAATGACCGCCATGTCCAGCCTCTCTGCAAACTGTCGCAATGGACCAAGAACCTTGTTCCTCAACTTCTGGTTGTTCATCACGTTTACCCCAAACGCGCATTCCATCGTGTCGGCAACGAGGAGCCTGATGTCCTTCTCGGCGCAGGTCTGCTCGATAGCCTTGAGATCACCAGGGATAGCTCCGTACTTTTCCGAAATGACGATCTGACCCAGGTCCGCCTTCGCCGCCATGAGCCTGGGCCGAACGGTCTTGCTCGGACTGTCTTCGCCACACAGGTATAGGGTGCCGCCCTTAACGGGCTGCCCGTTGCCTGCCAACCCCGGCAGCTTCCGGCCCCGTGATAAGAGAGCCGCCAAAAGAACGATCAGGGCGCTCTTGTTGGTGCTGGGGTCTCCCTCCAGGATCGTCAACTCGCCCAGAGGGATCAGCCCCGGCCACAGCCACGTCGTTTCTTCCAGACGGATGTCGGCCATACACTGGTAGCCGGGAGTTTCGATGTCCGGTCCCGCAAAGCCCTTTTCCTGGCCCGGCCGGAAGACAACCGTGTCACGCTCTTTGCGAATGGCAGTGCCGTTGTTCTTAGGAAGGGTAATCCGTTCTCTTTGCACCTCGCCTTCGTAATCACGCTCGAAGACAAACCAGGCAAAATGGTAGAAGCCGCCCAATTGTCCGGTGTTGAGCCATGGGACGGATTGAGTAAAGAGGTACCGAGCTTTCCACGGCAGGCACGTGTTCTCAAGGATGTCGTGGACGCTTACCTTGGCTTCAAAGTTCATGGGCAGCAGGACGGCCACTTTGTACTTGGCGAGGCTTAGGGCGTGCCGGACGAACTCGTCCTTCATCGATGCCGGGGGATTTAGGACAAAGTTGTCTCTGGGCTCCGTCGTCTCCAAGAAATCCACGCCAACGTCGCACGGCTGCACGCCCCAGTCGTGAAGGTCTGCTGCCGTGATCTGGTCTCGGGGATACCCGCCGCAGATCAGGCCCTCGACAAGGGCTAGGCGGCCCGCACACGGGTCATGGATTTCGCCCTTGAACTCTTCACGGGCCAGTAGCTCCGCGACATGCTCCGGCGGCGTCTCGTAGAGTTCTAGTTCGCGCTCGATCGGCTCCATCGGCCCCCTTCTCAAGGTGCCTTCAGGTTCAGGTAGCGATCCGTCCGACTTCTTACCGCTGTTTTTCTTCCGTTTAGACATGGAGGTCATCCTGTGATGTTGTATTGCCAATCGATTGAGGGCGAGTCTGCCCGCCGTCTTCTTGAAGGGAATCCGGAGTGTTGGCTTCCCAAAGCGAGCCGGGATGGTGGACTCGGTAAAAGCTCTTGCCACTCCCGCTGGATCTCGCCGGAGAGACTGCTCGTGGAACAAGGGCTTCAGAATCAGGTTCATCGAACCTTGCCAGGGCGCCGTGCAGATACTCTTCCACAAGGTCACAACAGATCCATTTCCTTTTGAGCCGTTCGGCAACTTCCCCAGTGACACAGCTTCCGGCGAAAGGGTCAACGACAGTGTCGCCGATGTCGGTGAGCATCCGAATGAAGTATTCCGGGATCGCCGAAGGAAATCGTGCGGGATGCGGCGGCAGACCGATTGCCTTGCAATAACGAAGGTAGTAGGAATTGCTCTCCGTGTTGGGAACGGCGATCAGGTTGGGCGGGATTGCCGAACCGTGATCCCTAGAAAACTTCTCGCTGATTTCATGGCCGCTGGGGCGGACGACGTTGGCTCGGTAGCCGTTCTTCAACAGGTGTTTCATCGACTCGCTGTAAGGAACCGCGACCCGCCGGTTGCTACTCTTCGGCCACGGGGACGGCGAAAGCCACCAGATGCAATTGACGGCATCCTTAAACGCATCTCTGCTGAGGGGCGCAGTGGATCTGACAGACTCGCGCTGGAGACAGCATCGCTTGAATTTCTTGCCAGACCCACAAGGGCATTTGGAGTTGCGTCCGACGCTTTTACCGCAGTTGTGATCTGTTCCGGCGATCGGCTGGTCGAGATGAGGTGACTCAATCTCCTCGACGCACCACTCTTTCAGGAGGATGTCCTTGTCCTGACGCTCGAAATCACAAGTCGCCTGGTACTTGATGTCGCGCGAGAAGTAGACGACGCAAAGCTGCTCCTGCGGTGCCAAGAAGAACGCACATACGAATCCAGCGTCAAGCCGAACCTGGATGTCCTCCAGGAAGGCCATAATGTCACACCCGATCGGTAATGGCATTTGCATGCCGCTGTCGGTGAACACCGTCGGCTGGAAAATTTCGCGGTTTGCCCGGAAGATGGCCTCGGCCAAGACCAAGGGCTTCTTCATCTGTGCAACAAGACCGGCCTGTTCCTCAACGTGCCGCATAGCTTCTTCGACGGCCGCCTCGCCTGAGACAGCCGGGTCGGGTGCCCCTGGCTGTTGTTCCCCAGGAGGGGAACCCGGAGTTACGCTGTCGGCCGCTTTGCCTCCGGCGTTGTTCGCAGGCTTGCCGTTCGCGCCGGAATCGGGGGTTGGGATCTTGTTCATGATAAGTGTCCTTTCGTGACAGAAACGAGTTGCAGTTTGTGTGGTTTCGGCGTTGTGTTTCTAGGGTTTCAGCGGGGCGCCTCGATTGCTGCCGCGGACTACGATGGATCGTAAATAGGGTCGACTTCCTCATAGTTCTTGATTTGTTCCGCATTCTCTTGCCACACAGATTCGTCCTCGTCTCTCCATCCAGAAAAGAGATTGGCGCCGGCGCACCACCTTTTCTTGTGCTCGTGGCAGACGAACCAGTGCTCGCGACCGATGTTGAGACAGCCGTCAGTCTTCTTACAGATTGGGCAGGCGCCAAAATACATCTCATTCTCCTTGTTAAGGGGTGTCAGGGGTGCCAAGTGAGTCCGCGATCAGGTCTGCCGCGCAGGCAACGTTCAGCAGGCCCGCGACAATCGACGCCACACACTCATTGACGGTCCAGGCGATCACGGCGCCGCTGCCGTCTCGGATTTCACAGCCGATCGAGCCGACCGCCTGGAACGAATATGCGCCGGTAGGTGGTGACGGGTGTTCTTGGAAAGTTGCACTGGACTTCATGGTGTCAGATTGGTTTGGGTGGTCAGGTTGTACACGGCGACATCAAATACCCAACTGATCAAGCTGGTCTTCCACCGCTGCCAAGTGCCCTTGCGTTCCGGTGTCGCGGGAAGCTTCTGACGAGGCCGTCCCTATTTTCAGCGAAGCTGCGCTCAGTCGCGAAAAGAACCTGTCCAAGGCCTCTCGCGACGTGCATCGTGTCCCGCCGCATTGCGTGCTTTCGAGGATGACGCCGCGGCAACCCGTGTTCGTCCAACGGTACAAGGCGGATTTGTGGACGCGGCGCCCGTTCCGGCCTGGAATAAGGCGACTCGCGTCGGCTAAGGTAAGTAGGTGTTCGTCGATGTGGATGGGCATTGCCGCTACTCCGAAGTTAGGAAGGTCAAACGTCGTAGATGGGTTCCATTCGCCGACGACTGCGTTCGGTCGCCAGCACAATTTGAAATTCACACGGATTGCGTGTGCTTGTCGTCGTCTGTGGGAAGGTCCGATCGGTCCAAAACCACGAATCGGTAGCACATTGCAGGTTCTCCGCCTTCGCGACGCAGGCGGCTCTTCTCCAAACGCAGGCGAAATCGTTCGCTATCCGTTTCGCCGTGAAACTCCTCCCCTTCGTAGGCACTAAGCGTCTTTCCAAGCCCCCGCGCACGACCCACCGCATTCCGTCGGTCGCCAGCCAAGATCAGTAGGTGAGATAGTAGTGTGTTGGTAAGTGTGTGGTTTCATGGTGTGATCTCGATTTGTTTGCGAGCTCCCGCATCATACCAACATCGGTGGCTCTCGTAGGTGGAAAACACCTTGTGCCGAAATGCCTTTGTTTACAAGTTGAAGAGTTGAAGTGCAAGGCAAGGTGCAAGTTGAAGCGCAACCGTGCTCCCTGCGACTTCGGCCTTGTATCCAAGCTCACGGAAGTAGCCACCAGTTTGCATGGGAGCATTACGCGATCACCTGGCCTGCACGTGTCCCCTGCCGGGCTCTCCCAGAACGGAAGGTCCGTGGCAAACCCCAAGTGCCTTGGGCAGTGGCGACTCTGATTGGCAAAGCCACGGCCAGCTACGAGCCAGTCCACGAAAAGTCCCTGTTGGCTGGGATCACCGGCGGAACCGTGGCCGCGCAGCGGTGGAGCAACCTGGCTGTTCGGACGAGACGTGGCCAGACAGAAACGCGCTGGGCCGTAGTCCAGGTGATTACCTAGTCGTCGTGCCCGGAGAATCTGAGATGTGAGCCTGCACTGAGATCAACTGACGGGGCTCATGCTTCGCGCCCTTGATTCGCAGGCCCACTTTCTTCAATTCCTGGTTGATGTAGCTGAACATGGGATCGATCGTGTCCGGGCTCTCCTTTTTCCACTCTGCACGCAGTTTCCACTCCTGCAGGCCATCTTCTTTGTCGGCAAAGAGTCTTACGAGTCTTAGCCGCACATCCGAGCCGAGATCCGCCTTCTTGCCAGGAAACCCTTCGCGCGTGACAACTCCTCCTTGACGATCGACGTGTTCTGTAATTGTGGCCTTGAATCGCGCAATCGGAGTTTCGGCCCCACGTGGAGCACGCGTATTGCGAGCAGTGTCGCTGGAAAAGCCGCTCGACAAACGGTCGTGGCGGTCGGCGCGGCGGAGAATTTCCGCGAACTCCTTCGACACGGACTCATGGATGCGTTGCTCGTTATCCATTAAGAGATCGTATGCTGGTTTCTCCCGGCGTTCGCTATCACCGGGGGAGGCAGCAAGAACTTCAACGCCATCAGCGAGAGCATTCTCACCGGCTAAGACAACGGCCACTTCAGCGGCACAGGGTACTTCTGCTCGAACTTCGTGGCACAGCAGGCAGCAGCACTCCCCGGTAGAGCAGGAACTGCAATGTCCAAGACACAATGGAATGATGAGGACAGAGTGAGTGTGCCCACCGCTTGCTTCAAAGTCATTGTTTGCTACTTCGTTCGATCGGCAAAGGCAATAGTCGATGGTCATAATGGTACCACCTTTCGTGGTGGGTACCAACCATGCCTCACCGACAGCGAACAGTGTGCTCGACAACACGTCAAGCCAAATGGCATGGCTGGCTTCCCGGCAATGCTGTCGCCGGGAGGCCGCCATAACTTCGTGCAGTCCTGCGGATCCAAGTAGGATTGAAAAAGGAAACTTGCCGCGGTTTGAGGTACCTTTCTTCGTGACGGTAAGAAGTAGCTACAGTTCGCCGGTGTGTTAGATCGACGTAAGCATTGCCAAATGCGCCGGAGTCAGCCGCCTGTGACAGGCCATCTAGCTCGACAATCAACAAACACCGCAAGTGCTCCCTGGTAAGGGGCAGCAGCCAGTAAAACTCCTCACAGGGCATGCGGAGACGCAGATACTGAATCCGGCTCTCGATGTAATGCGATTGTCTCATTTGTCTGCTTGCGCAATTCGATGTCGATTCTTCCATAGCTGCAATCGCTGATACCGTGAATCTCTCAAGCCGTCTTGAGCGGCCACAATGGACTATATTAAGCAGACGCCTCCCCATTGTCAACAGTTGCCAGAAAATAGTTGCTACGTGCGCGGTGTAGGCAAAGAGTTAGTTAAGTCTGTGAGACATAATGACAATACCTGAGAGGTGTCAGCAAGAAGTTCCCTAAATCCAAGGGCGAGCGCCCCCCGTCATGCTCTGTTCGGCCCTAGTACATACAGGGGGGCATGAAGGCGAGCCAGCCGCCCGAATGCCATCTGGGTGGTTGGCGATACGATGTCGCGTCTATTCGGGATGGGCAGGACAGGCAGGAGCGGCCGGGGGGCAGAAAGAGAAGGCAGCCGGGGCAGCCTTGGCCTAGAAGAGAATACGCCTATCGCGACGGATCCTTGTAGCCGTGCCACCTGTGGTCTCCGGTATTTGTCGAGTACCTTGAGAGATAGGCGCTGACTGAACTGACTGGGAGCCCTCTCTTTTTCACTTCCTTCTTCACTTCTTTCAGTGAAAGTGCCTGCTTCTTGTTCTTGCCACGTAGGATCTCGCGAAGTGCCTCCGATAGCTTTCCCCTCGCCGCTCTGCAGGGCGTTGCAGTCGCATCCGGCCGATTTCCACTAAGGAAGCTTGCAATCTCGGCGTCCATTTTTTCCATCTCCCGTGCAAGCTTTGTCAGCTGGGCAGCTGCCTTTTCTGTCAACTTGGCCCTCTGCTTCAGGTACCCGGCAAGCGTCTGGAGTTCTTGCGGGTTCAACTGCCTGGCCAGTTCCCCTAAATCCGGAAAGCTCATTTGTTGATCGGGGAGGCTCATCTATTTGATCTTCTTTCCAACCTTGGTTTCGGCGAATAAATTGAATTGTTAATTTATAATAGCGAAAACAGTCTATCCTGTCAAGAAACTCGTTGAAAACACCTGTATTTCCCGACAAAAGAGCTTGCGTCACCTGGGTCGTTCTCGGCAACTCGGGTCTTTAATATGAGCCTGCAGTGAGAATTCATCGCTGCGGTTGGCAGTGGCAGAGTATAGCCAATGAAGGCGGCCACAGCCTGCGTAGCGTTGCTCGATAGGCTGGCCCAACCATACGTCGAGATTACCCAATCTTCCCCATGATTTCCCGGGCCTTTTCCTCATCAGCCTCCGCGTATATTTCAGAAGTCGCTGCCGAGGAGTGACCAAGAATAATGCGAGCGGCTTCAATGCCATACGCAGCTCGTATCCGAGTAGCTGCATTGTGGCGCAGTTGGTTGGGCGCCCAGCTTGGCACGCCCGCCCGTTCGCAAGCGCGGGAAATCGCATGGTCATATGCGTTGGTGGTGTAGCGGTTTCCAGGAACGCGTTTGGGATTGCGCTTTCGTTGGCATTCCCGAGGACGCTTTGGCTTTGGTGTCCTGCGGTTCTTGGCCCGCTGGGCCTGATACCAAGCTTTTGCCTCATGCGGCGAGAACAGATATGCATAAAGATCGGGCTTCAGCCAGGGTTTGACGATCTCCTGGGCGTGGGGGCCGAGGTAGACCACGCGTTCCCTTTCGTGGTGCTCACCTTTGTGCGTGTGGGGGCGATATTCCCAGATTTTGCCCTGCATGTTGATGTCAATTGCCCTCAGCACGCACGCCTCACCTGGCCGGCAGGCCGACCAAAGCTGGAGATCAATCATGGCCCAAATCTACGGAGTGACGAATGGCTCGATGGCTGCGACGTGCTCTTCCGGGACGGGCTTGATTGGCTCGGTCTCGACGGCTTCCCCAACTCGGAGGCCTTCGACCGCGCATAGGGCCCGCCAAACCGTCTCAGGCACGAGTTCACGCGACACCCCCCACTTGAACATTCGACGAATACGGGTTACGTGCTGGTTGACACGCTTCCGACAGATTCCGGCGTCGATCAACTCCTTGCGGCACGCCACGAGAGCGAGGGGACCAAAGTCGGTCGCAGGCACTCCACCGTAGAGTCGTCGGACCGGCCGAAGAGCCGTTCGATAACTCCGCTGCTCGCTGGTCGGAGCCCCGTTTTTCACGTACCGCTGCTTGACGTGGTGCCAGAAGGCCAGGATCAGTTCGTTGATGGTAACGGGGACTTGGACGCCGGAATTGGCTCCGGTCGACAGCGTTGACTGTCCAGCGGTCAGCCATTCGGCAATGAGACGATGGTACTTCTCACGGCTGGCGGGAGTGTCGTAATTGCCGAGGTAGATGTGCTCGCCATCAATAATCACGCGAGCTTGGCCAGACGACTTGTGAAGACGATAGGAAGGGGTGTGGCGCGATTTCTTGGGCATGTGCGGTTCCTTTCGACCCAGAAAGTGGTAGTGCTACCACTTTTCTTTGGGCTTCTAGGCCGCACCACCCGACGCGGGTGGGTATCCTAACTCCAGGATTCGGCAGGACTTACGTCAGCTCCCCGACGAGGACTCGAACCTCGGACAAAGCGGTTAACAGCCGCTTGCTCTACCAACTGA
>JABMRB010001290.1 GCA_013202865.1 Candidatus Nealsoniibacteriota bacterium
AGCACGCCCGCTTGCAGCGCGACGGGGCCACCGAACGTGGCGGAAGTTCCGAGATTGACGCCGCCCTCCGAGCCGGGCGCGTTGACGGTCAGGCTGGTGAAGCTGACGCCGTCGGGCGCGCCGGTGATCCTGACCGAGCCGCTTTCGAGCATCAGGTCGCCGAACGCGGCGGTCGTGTCGCTAGCGGCCACGATCGAGGAATCTGCGGTGACCGTGAAGTTCTTGTCCAACATCGAGATGGCCGGCAGGGTCGGGAAGGTCAGGCCGTTGTCCATCAGGTCCTCGATCTCCGCTTCGCTCAGCACACGGTCGTAGACGAGGAACTCGTCGATCATGCCGTCGTAGTTATTGTTGTAGCCGTACTCGGCCCCGATCACGAATCTGTCGATATTCTGCAGCAGCCGGGTGCCGCCGCCGCTGTGCCACAGATCACCGTTGAAGAAGATCTGCGCGCTGCCGTTTTCCTTGGTGTAGACCCAGTGGTTCCACTGGCCCTCGAACATGAAATCGCCGTCAGCCGCCTTGTTGATCCGGTCATACGAATCACCGGAATCCCAATAGATGGTAGGGTTGTTGGGGTCCCACGGCAGGTGGGACATTGCCACCCTGCTGGTGCCCCTCGCGGCCGAGAAGATGGTATTGCTTTGCGGCTGAATGTCCGGATCGCCGTACGTCCAGAACGCAATCGAGATCTTGTTCGCAGCCTCGACCGGCTGGAAGAGGGCGGCGGCGGTGGGGACGTCCACCCAATCGGCCCCGTTGAAACTGAGGACCGTCCCGCGTACCGGATCGGTGACCCATTCTGCGCCGGTGATGTTGCCGTGGTTGCCGCCGAGGGTGCTGTCCTGGGCGATGTCGCCGGCGCCTTCATCGAACAGCCAGGCGCCGATCAGGCCGGCGGTGCCCTCCGGCACGGTGCCGGCAAAGAGCTGGATCGTTCCGCCAGAGAGTCGGGCTTCGGTGGCCCCGCTCCAGGCCGCGTTGCCGCCGAGAGCCAAGGTGCCGCCCTTGGCGTCCAACGTGGCGTTGCCGAAGTTCACCGCATCGCCCGAATTCAGGACCATCGTGCTCGAGCCGGTCTTCGAGATCACCGCACTGGTGTTGTTGCCTTGGATCGTGCCGTAGGTGGTCCCCCCGTGCGGGTTGAACCCGACGGCAGTGGCCGTGTTGGGGATGTTCACGCCGTTGAACGTGACCGGGTTGCCGGTGGTCTTGATCACGCCGTGCTTCAATTCGAGCGGTCCGGCCCCGTAGGTGGTGGCGGTGAGCGCATTCAGCCCCGCCTCCAACTCACTGGCCGGATCCACGTCGACCGTGACGCCGGTGAAGTTGATACTGTTGGCCGAGCCCGACGTCGTGAGGGTCCCGCCCTTGAGGGTCAGACCCGCCAGACCGACGTCCACCGTGCCTCCGACCTCGAGGGTGGAGTCCGCGGTCACGGTCATGTCGACGCCGCTGAAGTCCTCCATCGGTTGCTCGACCGGGATGCTGTAGCGGAAGGCAAGGTGCCGCGTCATCTGGTCCATTTCCGCAGTGCTCAACTGTCGATCGTAAATGATGATGTCGGCGATGTCGCCGTCCCAGCTTCTTTCATCTTCAAACCGATCCTGACCGATGTGACTGACGCCCACGGGGATTCCGTTGGAGGGTAGCCCAAAATCATCGACTCCCGTCGCCGGCCCCGTCATCACAAGGCCGACGATCCCCATTTCGGTTGGCGGCGGGACGACCGTGCCGTCGACCTGTGTGCCGTTGAGCGTCGTGACGCCGTCCTTGACCTCGTTGCTGGCCCAGCCCGGCTGCCACATCTCGCCGCGACCGCCCGCCCCTCGATTGAACGGGGAGTCAATGTCGTCGCCCAGCACGGGAGCCCGCACGATCGCGCCCTCATTCTCTTTGACGACCCAAAGAACACTTTCCATGTCCATGTACTCGGTGAACGACAGCCGCTGCTGGTTCGTTCCGTCGAATCGCATGACCGCATTGCCGTTGAAGGCGTTGTCGACCCAGACGGGGGAAGCCCAGTCCACCGAGGCATTGTAGGTGCCGTCGGCG
>JABMRB010001291.1 GCA_013202865.1 Candidatus Nealsoniibacteriota bacterium
GTTCGCATCGCCCCATGGCGACGCCGACGTGATGATCGAGGAACTGATCCGCAGCAACTCGGCCCCGCGAGGGCTGACGGTCGTCTCCAGCGACCATCGTTTGCAACGCGCCGCCCGCCGCCGCCGCGCCACGGCCGTCGACAGCGACGTCTGGTACGCCGAGATCGTTCGCAGCCGGCAGCAGCGGCAGGAGTCGGTCGCCGAGACCTCGGCCCGCCCGCCGGTGCCGTTGTTGCAGGAGGACGTCAACTACTGGATCCGCCAATTCGGCGGCGAGTCGGCGTTGATCGGTTTCATCGAGCAGGAGCTCGAGCAACTGGCCGGCAAACCGCCCGCATCCGAGAAGCCCACCCCCAAGCCACCGCCCGAGCCAGAAACGGCCCCGGACAAACCAACGCCGCAAGAGGCCGCCGACTTCGACAGTCCTTTCCCCCCCGGCTACGGCGAAGACCTGCTCGAGGACGACGATTTGATCTAGCCGGTAGCCGCTTGCGGCTTAGCCTCGGACACTTGACTGCGCCCACGTAACGGCTCTATCCTGCTGGAATCCTTGACGCAACGTCCCGGGGAAACGAAGATTGTGTGTAGAACCATGAATTCTGCGGAGAAAGAGCATGGGCCTTCTTGACAGATTCTTCCGCAAAGACCGATCTCCCGCCGAACCGATTGAACCACCCATTGGTTATGCGGATATCTGCATGCTGTCTGCTCTCCGTCGGTTCATCCTAACGAATGAGCGTTCCCGCAAGAGGCCGGCTCCCCAGACGGGGCATGTTGCGGCGCAATTCAAACAGCGGGCGAATTACACCCCGCTGCACAACCCCTTCTGTGGAGTCGAGAGCAAGTAACCACGACGAAGCCGACTCCCGTGCTTGTTACCAGGCCGTTACAAACCGTCACGGCAAGAACCGCTATAATGCGGGCTGATCGCATTGTACAGAAGGGCCCGAAAGCCAACTCAAGGAGAATCCGCGATGGGATTGCTTCATCGATTTGTTGCACGGCGGGCACCGGATATCCTGCAGACCGAGATTCGGCTGCTGCACCGCCTGGGTTTTGTGCGGCCGCCGCAAGCCGTGCAATGGATCGCCACCAGTGCGTGCGATCTGGCTTGCCCGCATTGCTACTCGAAAAGTGGCCGACGTGCCGACGGCGAACTGACGACCGACGAAGCCCGGCGGCTCGTGATCGACGAGTTGGTGCGGCTGGATCGCCCTGCCCTGGTTATCGCCGGTGGCGAGGCACTGCTTCGGGGCGACTTTGCCGAGATCGTCGAATACGCCCATCGGTGCGACGTACCTTGGGCATTGCACACGCACGGCGGGCACGTGCGGCGATGGATCGACGTCTTCCGCCGCCACACGCCGCAAATGGTCGCCGTCAGCGTCGACGGGCCGCGTGCGTTCCACGACGAGTTTCGCGGCCGCAAGGGGTGTTTCGACGCCGCCCTGGAGGCCATCGTCCTGCTGCGGCAAACCGGTTGCCCGGAGGTCGTGGCCGGAACCACGATCACCCGGCACAACGCCGACATGCTGGCCGACATGCTGCCGACGATCATCAATTCGGGCGCCCATTCGTGGGGGTTGCATTTAACGACGCCTGAAGGCCGCGCCGCGGGCCGGCCCGATATGTTACCCACACCCGCGCAACTTCGCCGCGCGGCCGCCTTCGCCCGACGCATGCGGGCCGTGTTCCACATCGAACTCGACGACGAATGGGGCGGGGCGGGCGGGGACGATTGTTTCTATCGCGACGACCGTTTTATGTGCGGGGCAGGCCGCTTCAGTTGCGTCGTTTCAGCCACCGGCGAATTGATGCCTTGCACAACCACCGATCTCGCCGAAAGCCAGGGCAGTATCCGCCGGCAGCCGCTGAGCCGGTTGTGGGCCGAGCGGTTCGAGGCCTTTCGCGCACCCGCCAAAGGTGCGCTGGAAAAAGCTCAGTGTTTCGATTGCTGGCTGCAAACGAGAAACGGCCATTCGTGCCGTGCTGCCGCGTTCGCCGATCGGGGCGATCCGTTCGGCAAACCTTGTTCGCCCCAGACGGAGGTGGCCGTATCATGAAATGGATCATCGTACTCGCGATGTGGACGGCGGCTGTGGCTGGCGGCTTGGCAGTGCTTTGGCGGCTTGCTCGACGTCGTAACATTGCGCTTCGCGATCGTTTCAGCCCGAAGTTCGTGCGAATCGTTGCCGTGATACTCGTGGTACTCGGTGTGGGCGTGGAGAGCGAGTCCGCCGACCGTTCGCCTGGTGGTTCGGCAAACCAGCGTAGCCAATCGAGCGCGCCCGGGCGGGATGAAACGATTCCCGACGTACTGAAACAGAGAGTGCCCTTACAGTTTTTACTCGGGGAGCGGACCGGGTGGTGTGAGACGCTTATCGGTCTGGAGAATCTTTCGAGAAAGCCGGACGGGCAGGTCGAGAAGTCGTTAGAGGATGCCGTGCAACGCCTACCCGAGCCGCTTCGCGAGATAGCGGCCGCCGAAGTCAAGGCCGTCAAGACCGGCCGGCCGAAACCGACGGTCACGGCGGAAAAGATCGGCGCGGTGCTTGCACAACTGGAGAAAATCGAGGTTCTATTCGACGGGCGGTCGACGGGTTATCTTTGGCGAAAGACGGCTCAGTTGCCGGAAAAGCGCGACGACGAGAAGGTAGTGGAGCTGTTCACGGCCCTACATCGCCACGCCCGCATATTCAACGCTGTGAATTACGCCCGCGCGGTAACGCCGTTCCCCAGGCCGCGGAGCACGTCGATCGGTCCCCGGCGAAACTGGCTGGAAGAGCACTACGCCATGGACGAGCGTATGAGGTTAGCCGTGAGTGTCTTTCCCCGCACCGACGCCGGCACTTGGCAGCGTGAGGCCACGGCCGTGTTCGCGATCGACAAGGATTCGGCGCCGGCGACGCTCATTCGAGCCGGCGAGCGCCGGCCGCTTCTGCCCGCCGCGACCGTTCGCCTGAATCGCCTGGACCTGATCGAGACTCCAGCGGGCAAACCCGTCGTGCTCGAACATGACTGGCTGGGCGCGCTCGAGTTGCCGCCGGGGCGCATCGTGACCGTATGGGACCTCCCCGGACTTCTCTCGGCCGACGCGACCGACAAGATTGCCCGGGCAACGGCCGCCGCGCTGCGGGGCGACGAGCAGGCTATCGAACGGATCGAGCATGTTTTGCCCCTTTGTCACCCGGCGATCCGCGCCGCGCTGAGCGAGAGCCCCGAGGTAGCGGGCGCGCCTCGACTGTGCACGATTCTCGCGACGTTCGACGATTCTCTGAGCGGAAACCCGTGGCCGGCCGGGAATCGCAAGGAGAAAGAATTGAATCCGCCATTCATGCCGCTGACCGGCCTTCGCCGATGACGGCGGTCCGTTCGAGGAACCTTGTTTGCTGGAGAGGGAGGTGGCCGTATCATGAAATGGATCATCGTACCCGGATTGTGGGTGGCGGCAGTGGTTGTCGCCTTGGCCGTGCTCTGGCGGATTGGGCGAGGTCGCAACATCGTGCTGCGCGACCGCTTCAGCCCCAAGTTCGTGCGTATGGTCGTCGTGGTGCTCGTGGTGCTCGGCGCGGGCGCGGATCAGGCATCCGCCGACCCGCCGGGCCGTGCTTCGCCAAGCGACCGCAGCCGATTGAACACACGCGAGCGGGATGAAACGGTTCCCGACGTACTGAACCAGATACTGAACCAGCGAACGATCGTTCGCTGGCGGTATTTCAGCATGCCGGCGTCCTCGTGGATGGAAACGAAGCGGGCGTTGCTTATTCTGGAGACGCTTGCGGAGAAACCGAACGAGCAGGATCAGGCGGCGTTGGACAACGCCGTGCGACGGCTGCCCGACAAGCTTCGCGAGATAGCGGCCGCCGAAGTAGAGGCCGTCAAGGGCGGCCGGCCGAAGCCGACGGTCACGGCGGAGCAGATCGGCGGGGCGCTCGCACAATTGGAGAACGGCGGTTGTTTCGACCATTGGGCGATGGCTTATCTTTGGCGAAAGACGGCCCAGTTGCCGGACCGTCGCGACGACCGGAAGGTCGTGGAATTGTTCGCGGCCCTGCATCGCCACGCCCGCCTGGCCAACACGATGATTCGCGCCAACGCGTTGGTCAAGCCGCCCGTCTACAGGCCGTGGCGCAGCAAGGCCGGCCCGCCGCCCGGGTACCGACGCGCCGAGTCGGACATCGTCGCCAACCTGCTGAAGTCGGCCGTGCGAGTCTATCCCAGCACCGACAGCGGGACCTGGCAGCGCGAGGCCACGGCCGTGTTCGCGATCGACAAGGATTCGGCGCCGGCGACGCTCATTCGAGCCGGCGAGCGCCGGCCGCTTCTACCCGGCACGACCGTCCGCCTGAACCGCTTAGACCTGATCGCAACACCGCCGGGCAAGGCACCGGTCGTACTCGAGCACGCCTGGCTAGGCCCCATCAAGTTACCGCCGGGCCGCACCGTAACCGTCTGGGACCTTCCCGCGCTACTCCCGGCCGACGCAACCGACAAGGCCCAACGAGCGGCCGCCGCCGCACTCAAGAGCGACGAGCAGGCCATCGAACAACTCGAGCGTGTCTTACCGCTAAGCCACCCGGCGATCCGCGCCGCGCTGCGCGAGAACTCCGACGCTGCCGGCGCGCCGCGGTTGCGCACAATTCTGACGTTGTTCGATGATTCTCTGGTACGCTGAGAGCGATAAAAGGTGTCCTTCCGGCAAGCGTGCAAAAACTCTTGCGGCGTGGCGGCGGGGCCAATGACTTACAGCCGGCAGAGCATAGCAAGAATGCATCCAATGCGCAAGAGCGATTCGATGCGATGGCCCTTGCGTCAATCCGTTGGGCCAGGCGGCAAGTGCTCGAGCAGATACCGAGTGATGAGCAAACGCAGATGTACGGAGGTGCCCGGGCCCTTGCGAATGCCGTGATCTCGGTTGGGATAGGCCATGTAATCAAAACGCTTGCCCAGCGCAATGAGGCGATCCACCAAGCCCTCCGTAATCTGGATGTGCGTATTTGTCTCCCCGGTGCCGTGAACGATCAGAAGGTCACCCTTGAGCCCTTCGGCAAAGTTGATCGGAGCGGCCCTCTTGTATCCTTCAGGGTTCTCTTTGCGAGTTCTCATGAAGATTTCCTGGAACCACGCATTGTAGAGATGCGGCTGTGGCTTGGGTGCCACGGCTATGCCAACGTGGAAAAGATCCGGTTCGCGAAAGAGTGCATTCAAGGTATTTGAGCCGCCACCACTCCATCCCCAGACACCCACACGCGATAAGTCAACGTAAGGTCGTGTGCGTCCCAGTTCCTTCAGTCCGGCCGCTTGTTCTTTCGTTGAGAGAGGTCCCAGGCAGCCATACACGGCTCGGCGCCAGGCAGCGCCCTTGGGTGCCGACGTCCCGCGATTGTCCATGGAGACAACGAGATAGCCGAGATCGGCGATCATGCGATGGAACATGGCGTGGTTAGAGGACCACGTGTCCAGGACCGTCTGAGCGTGCGGCTCGCCGTACACGTAGACGAAAAGGGGGTATTTCTTTGTTGGGTCGAAGTCACGCGGCTTGATCATCCACGCGTCCATTACCACGCCCCCGCCAATGTCGAGCGTGAAGAACTCGGTGGGTCGTGCGATCAATGGTTTGATACGCTTGCGAAGGGCCTGATTGTTTTCGAGCACACGCACTACGTGGTGCTCGTCAAGCTCAACCAATTCAATCACGGGAGGCGTATCAAAGGTTGAATAGGTATGGAAGGCCCATCGGGCGTCGGGAGAGAAGTCATAGCGATGCGTACCGGGTTGGTCCGCCGGACTGACGCGCTGCGGCTTGCCGGTCGTGTCCAGACCAGTGCGATACAGGTAACGCTGAGTCGCATTGTCAGGCGAAGCGATGTAGTAGAACCAGCCGCCTTGTTCGTCAACCTGTCCTCGAGTGATAATGTCGCTGGAGCCGGACGTTAAGAGGGTCAGCTTTTCACTATCCCGCTGCATGAGGTAGGCGTGTCGCCAACCGTCCTTTTCGCTTAACAGTACAAAGGCTTGGCCGCCGCGAATCAACTCTAATCCGATATTCTCACCGCGGCTGCCGTCGATCCAGGCCGGGTCGGTTTCGCGATAGATGGATGTGACCTCTCCGGTTCGGCTATTGGCGAGCAGGAATTCACGGGAATCCCGGAATCGCGACCGTTTCTCCACGATCAACTCGTTGTTGGGCGTCCAGATCATCCATGGCATGTAGCAGGTCTGTTCACCGGGAATCTTCAGCCAGCGTGTGGTTTGCGTCTCAATGTCCGCGATCCCAATTCGAACGGTTGGAATGGGCGTGCCCACTCTGGGATAGCGGATATAACGAACTTCGGGGTGCGTCGGCTCAACAGGATCGACTAGGGGGCGCAGTCGCACGGCACGGGAATCGACTTGCACGTAGGCCACCTGTCGTCCGTCCGGGCTCCATTGCAGACCACGACCGTAGCCGTAGCCTCCCAATCCGTTCTCAACGTCATCGGCGACGCCGTCCGTAGTGAGAGCCTTGGTCCGTGAAGTGCGAAGATCGTATACATAGAGATTCTGTTGACGGGCATACAAAAAATACCGGTCATCGCAAGAGATACTGTCCTTGCCCCGTCCGGGCACGGCACCAGTAACGATCCGGCGCAGAGTCCCGGGCTTACGCTCCAGTACCCAGTAGTCGGCGATGCGTGAATCCCCGTCAGGACTTGCCCTTCCGTTTGTCTCCAGCAGGATCACACGGCCGCTTGGCGACAACGCATAGTTTTCAATCCACAAGGGCTTGGCCAAATCCGGCAAGAGCAGTTGCGACCGTCGAATCAGGACCTTACGCTCACCGCTGGCACAATCGTATTGTACCAGTTCCCTGGCACCGCCCTCGGGCGACGACTCCAACATCGTATAGCCGGAACTGTCCTGTAGCCATTGCGCACGCAACGACTCTGCATTGAACTGTTGGTTCTCGTAGATCGCGACCAAGCGTGACTCGGCGCCGTCGAGGATCTTTGAAACAGACTCCCCAGCCTCAACAGAAGAAACAGCCGTGATGCTGGCAAGCACGATTGCCCAACAGAGACAACGAAAACAGATAGTCCTTTCCATGCCAATCTCCTTGTTTTGTGTTGAGGTCACCAAGAACCAAGCGTCACTGTTTACGGCTCTCAGAACCGTTCCAAGCCACTTGTCCGCCGAACGATGTGATTGGCATCTTCGTTATTACTGTTTGTGTTGTCAACACCCTGCGTCCGGCCGCTGTCCTGACGGATTATCCATCGCTGCTGCTATCTGTCGCTGTCGAGATCGCCTCGCACATATCCCCGAGCAGGGAAGTGTATCGTCCTGAATTGTTTCTATCCCGCCTTGCCCCTAGCGATGGTCGTGTCACATCCGCCCTCTATCCGGACCCGCTCAGTACCAAGGTTGTGGTCGAGGCGGCTCGGCGGCGATGGTGGGAGCGGTGAAGGGGGCGTCGGTTTCGGGTAGCGGCAGCCGTCCCCGTGGGGACTTCGCAGATGCCTCCCTCCAGTATATGCACAAAGAGTTTGACA
>JABMRB010001292.1 GCA_013202865.1 Candidatus Nealsoniibacteriota bacterium
GGCACGTTCCAGGTCTTCCAGGAGACCTATCACCACGCTACCTATCGCAAAGTACATCCCCGGGGCATCAAGGCAGACTACCGCTGGCGTCTGTATGCGCTGCACCGCGCCCAGGATGCCGGCCTGGACGACGTGGCCATCGGCGCGCTTTTCGGTCTGTACGATTGGAAGTTCGAGGTAATGGGACTGCTGTACCATACCATCGACCTGGAACAGAAGTTCGGCGGCGTCGGGCCCCACACCATTTCCTTTCCGCGTCTCGTACCGGCGGCCAACACGCCCTTTGCCGTAAACGGTTCCCACAAGGTAAGCGACCGTGACTTTCGGAGGCTTGTGGCAGTGATCCGGGTCTCCGTCCCTTACACGGGCATGATTCTTACGGCCAGGGAGCCGGCAGAGATCCGACGCGAGGTCATCAACCTCGGGTGTACCCAGACGGATGCCTCCACACGTATCGGGATCGGCGCTTACCACGACCGCAGCGGCCAACAGGAAGCCGAACGCCAACAGTTTCTTCTCGGCGACACCAGGGACCTCGACGAAGTTGTCCGCGAACTCGCCGAGATGGGGCAGCTCACGTCGTTCTGCACGGCGGGCTATCGGTGCGGACGCACGGGTAGCACTTTTATGAATCTCGCCAAGCAGGGAAAGGTGCACTGCTTCTGCATACCCAACGCCATCCTTACGTTCCAGGAGTATCTGCTGGACTACGCTTCGGAAGCAACGAGAAGCGCGGGCGAAGCGCTGATCGAGAAGCGAATCCGCGATGTTCCTCAAGAGCTAAGGACCACAGTTCGGGGGCGACTCGACGCCATCAAGCACGGGACAAGAGACGTCTATTTTTGACGGCGGGCTTCTCGCCGTTACAGACCGGAGGCAGCCGCCATGAGATGGACGCGCGACGAAATAACCTCGCTCCTCGAACAGGGCGGGAGGGATCTTCTGGCCGAGGCCGACGCAGCGCGGCGAAAGCATTGCGGCGATGCCGTCCATCTACGGGGCATCGTCGAATTCTCGAACGCGTGCAGCCGCAACTGTGCCTACTGCGGTCTGCGCAGAGAAAACGCTGCCCTGCCGCGTTACACAATGCCCGCCGACGAAATCCTGCGCGTCGTCGCGGAGGGCGAGCGCGAAGGTGTTCGTACCATCGTGCTGCAAAGTGGCGAGAGCGATGCTTACCATGATCAGTGGCTCGCCGAAGTCATCACTGCGATCAAGCACCGCTTCGACGTGGCGGTGACCCTCTGTGTAGGTGTGCGGCCTCCGGACTCTTATCGTGCGTGGCGGCAGGCCGGTGCAGATCGCTACCTGCTGAAGCACGAGACGGCCAACACTACTCTCTACCGGAATCTGCATCCTGATTCGCGTCTTCAGCAACGGCTGGCCGGCCTGAACCGCTTGCGGCTGTTCGGCTACCAGATTGGCACCGGGAACATCATCGGGCTGCCGGGCCAAACGTTCCGTGACCTCGCCTCCGACATTCTGCTCACGCGGCGGCTGGACGTGGACATGGCCGCGTTCGGACCTCTGGTCCCATGTTCGGGGACTCCGCTGGCCAACACCCCGACGGTGAAGATTGAGATGGCGCTGCGGGTCGTTGCCGTCGCCAGACTCGTTTTGGGTGCGATCCACATCCCGGCCACCACCGCCTTCGATGCCGTCGCACCGGACGGGCGGGAGCGCGCACTGCGTTCGGGGGCCAACGTGATGATGGCCAACCTCACCCCACCGCGCTACCGGGAGCTATACCAAATCTACCCAAGTCATCGGGCCTCGAACACCGCGGTGCGAGCCAAGGCCGTTCTGGCGTGTCTAGGGAGGCCCCTGGCCATCGACTGCGGGCACTCACTCAGACCAGTTCAAGAAGCGGAAGTGTATCGGAAAGAGCACGATCTGCTTGGAGAGTTGCAGGTACCGGAGGAGGACTGTCATGCGTAGGACACCCAAGGGCTTTCGCTGCCACATCGGGCTTTTCGGCCGGCGCAACGTCGGCAAGTCGAGTCTGCTGAACGCGATCACGCGCCAGCAAGTCTCCATCGTCTCGGACTTTGCAGGCACGACGACGGACCCCGTCGAGAAGCCGATGGAGCTACTGCCGCTGGGCCCCGTGCTCTTCATCGACACCGCCGGGATCGACGACCTGAGCGCGCTGGGAGAGAAACGCATGGAACGCACTCGTCAGGTATTCGACCGTACGGACGTCGGCGTCATCGTCACCGCTGCCGGCGACTGGTCGAGTTTCGAGGAGGAGATCCTGAAGGAGTTGCGGCGCCGCGAGGTCCCGGCCGTGGTCGTTCTCAATAAGGTGGACCAGTTGGAACCGTGCGCGGCGACCATCCACCGCCTGTCCCAAGAAAACGTTCGTATGGTGCGCACCGTCGCGCCGGATGGCATCGGCATCCTCAGTTTTCGGCAGGCGCTGCTTGACAGTACACCGGATGATTTCATCAACAACCCAGTGATTGTGAGCGATCTGGTCGGACCGGGGGAGCTCGCCGTGCTTGTGATCCCGATCGACAATGAGGCCCCCAAGGGCCGCCTCATCCTGCCTCAGCAGCAGACGATTCGCGATCTGCTCGATGCCGACTCCTATTGTCTGATGGTCAAGGAACGCGAACTCCGCACGGCACTCGAAGGCCTCAGCCGCCCCCCACGGCTCGTAGTGACCGACTCCCAGGCGTTTCTGAAGGTCGCCGCTGATACGCCGCGTGCAATCCCCTTGACGGCGTTTTCGATACTCTACGCGCGATTCAAGGGCGACCTATTAGAGCAGGTGCGCGGTACGCTCGCCGTGGAGAACCTCGGCAGCGGCGACCGCGTCCTGATCGCGGAAGCCTGCGCGCATCACCCGACCGGCGAGGACATCGGCCGCGTGAAGATCCCCCGCTGGCTGCGACAGCTTACGAGCGGTCGCTTGACCGTCGAAACGGTGCAGGGCCACGATTTTCCGGAGGATCTCTCGCCCTACGGTCTTGTCGTCCACTGCGGCGCCTGCATGTGGAACCGACGAGAAATGCTTTCCCGTATCCTGCGGTGCAGGGAACAGGGCGTGCCGATCAGCAACTACGGCCTCATGATCGCCTATTCCCTGGGCATCTTCGAGCGCGCCCTCAAGCCGTTTCCGGGAGTTCTTGAAGCCTATCAGGCGGCTCGCAAGGAGTTCTACCGAAACCGACACCCGAAGCAAGTGTTGCCTTCCGTCACCGGATCCCGTCATCAACTCAGCCCGACGCGCGAGCGTCGCTAGAGCCGGAGGGTGCGCCCGTGAAGACCAACGTCGCCGACACGACGATTCACACTTTGCCGCATGCGTTTGTTGACAAGCGAGGCGTCCCTTTCCTTGTCACAACCCTTGACCAGAGCAGACACCAACAATTGATCAACATGTACCTGGCCTATCGACCACGGTACTCCTTCAGCGGTCTGCCACCGATTGAAAACGAAGCCTGTGTCCAGTGGGTCCGAGGATTGATCGCCACAGGGATCAACCTAATTGCTACTTCCGCGGACGATGGCGTCGTCGGTCACGCAGCCCTCTTTCCCATAGACAAGAAACGGTGCGAAATGCTTACCGTCGTCTCCCCGCGGTGCCAGAAGTCCGGGATCGGTAGCGAACTTATCCGCTGCTGCATTCAGCTCGTGCGCGAGCGCTACTTCGAGCGAATTTGGCTGATCGTCGAGGCAAAGAACCACGTTGCCCGGCACGTGTACGAAAAGTGCGGTTTCAAATACCTCGCTCGCGACTTTTCATGTCAACTGGAAATGAGCCTCAATGTTCAGCACCACACAGATACCGCCAGTATCGTTATGCGTGAACTGAAGTAGTTGCTTCGTACGCTGACGGGAATGCCCTCGCCCTACACGGTCTTGCTTGCCAGCCGTTCGGCCCCATTGATGCGTCTGACTGCCTGCCTGCTTTCTCTGCGCTGCCAGCGCGTCTTGGTGACCGATTTGAGCTGTCCGGGCTACGGCAAGATTCCTCAGCAGCAGGCGCGCCTCGCGAATGCAACAATCTGTGACACGGTTTTCTACGAAGGCCGCTGGTGGCAAGTACCCCACCAAGAGGACAGTTACACC
>JABMRB010001293.1 GCA_013202865.1 Candidatus Nealsoniibacteriota bacterium
GCTCCGTCGGAAAGGAAGCATTGAAGCGGCGTATCGAAGAATCCCATCTCGCAGGCCCTGAGATACATGTCCATCCCGATATCTTCGACCGTTTTGAATCGAGCGAACGAACTCGTGCGCAGGACATCCAACGGGGAATCGCAATCCGTGTCGTGGCCACCTCAGTCCAACCCTGCAACATGCCGCCCGCCAGTTTCAGAAACCGCGTACGCAGCAATTGCTCGACACCCCGAGCCTCCGAGAGGCCTCGGCCTGGGTGTAGCCCTGTCGGACGACGAGTTCGGCCGCTTGCAGCCTGAATTCCTTGCTGTATCGCTTCTTTTTCGCCATGATGAACGGTTCCTTTCGATGGTAGGATAGCATGTGTGGTTCCACATGTCCCGTGTCCACCATCCGTAGGGCACCTCACTCCTGGACGTTCTGGGGCGGCGCCCTGGGGCCTGCGATGCTCCATCACGTCCGCTGTCTCGGCTGCGGAACGAAATACAACGGCAAGACCGGGAACTACAACACCACAGGCATCACGATCTATATGGTCATCAGCTCACTGATCGCCCTTGCGGTGATGGTCTGGATAATGTTCGCGATGTGACGCCACTCGACGGCCGACCTCCTTCTTTGCTATACTGCGGGCACTGCCTCGCAGACGTGGGAGGTGGTGAATCGATGTGTACGATGGGCCTCCGAGCCCGTTGGAAAGTCGAAATGCCCTGGGATTCGACGGGCTCGGAGGCCCATCGTACAAGTTGAAGCTGTTCGATGCGAACCACAAAGGCAATGGCATGAGCGAACGAATCGGCATCCGGATCGACGCAACCGATAACGTGGTGACCGTGGTGGAAGAGGTCGCCGAGGGAGACGAGATCTGCTTCGCCGCCGAAGACGGGCCGCGGCGGATCACGCCCGTCGAGCCGATCCCCAGCGGACATACGGTCGCCCTGGCCGACGTCGAACCGGGTGAGAAGATCCTCAAGTATGGTCAGGCGATCGGTACGGCGTCGTGCCGGATCGCACCGGGTGAGCATGTACACGTCCACAACGTCCGCAGCGCCGTGCAAGGAGCCGAGTGTGAAAGTTAATTGCTATCTTCGCCCGGACGGGCAAATCGGCGTCCGCAACCACGTGGTCGTGATCCCGACGGTGATCTGCGCCGCCGAGATCGCCCGAAAGATCACGGCCGGCGTCGACGGGGCCGTCGCGCTGGGGCATACCGGCGGGTGTACGTGCGAGACGGATATCGTGAGGCTCGAAGGCGTGCTGGCAGGGCTCGGGGCCAACCCGAACGTCGTCGGCGTACTGGTGCTCGGCTTGGGGTGCGAGAACTGCAACAGCGAGACAGTGGCCCAGGAGATCGCCCGGCTTGTGCCTTGGAAACCGCTTCAGCGGATCGTCATCCAGGACGTGGGTGTGTCGAAATCAATCGAGGCCGGCAGGAAGTTCATCGAGCAAATCGCCCGCTCCCGCGGCAAGTGGCAGCGGGAGGAGACGGACGTTGCCGGTTTGACGTTGGCCCTGGAATGCGGCGGATCGGACGCCACCTCCGGCCTGGCCGCCAACCCGGCGCTGGGCCTGGCCGTCGACCGGCTGATCGACGCCGGTGCGTCGGCCATGTTCTCCGAGACCACCGAGGCGATCGGGGCCGACCACCTGCTGGCCGAGCGGGCCGTTACACCGCAGGTCGGCCGCGATATCGTCGAAACGGTCGCCCGGGCCGCCAAGCTGATGACCGATACGCTGGAGCCGGGCGAGCACTTCCTCACCACCGGCAACATCAACGGCGGCCTGACCACGCTGGAGGAGAAGTCGCTGGGCTGCATCTGCAAGACCGGTTCACGCCCGATTGCCGAGGTCGTCGAGTACGGGCATCGACCGAGCCGTAGCGGCCTGGTGCTGGTCGACGGGCCCGGGTTCGACGTACCGTCGATTACCGGCATGGTGGCCGGCGGTGCCCAACTGGTAGCCTTCACTACCGGCCGCGGCAGCCCGGTCGGTTACCCGATTGCCCCGGTCATCAAGATCACGGGCAACCCGGATACCTACAAGAAGATGCATGAAGTGATCGACGTCAACGCGGCCACGATTGTCCGCGGGCAGCAGGATCTGGCCGAGGTGGCCGACGTGATCCTGCGAACGGTCGTCGAGACGGCCGGCGGCAAGGTGACGAAGTCCGAGGCGTTGGGCTTCGCCGACTTCTCGGTTTCCACGATTGCCGGTGCCCATCCCGGAGTTTGAGGTCCCGCTACGTCGTTGCACTTTCCGCAGGCTCGTCCTTGAAGCTCAGCGGCTGTCCACAACAGACGATGCTGCATGCGCACGTGGAGTCGCAGTTGCTGATGACCTTCAATTCGACGCCGCATTTGCTGCAACGCAGGATCTGATCGATTTTGACGGGTTCCATGGCTTTTTCCTTTCGGCAATTGAAGTAGACCACCCAGCACGGCCGATTCCGACGACCGCACCATGAATTATAGCACTGGCGGGGCCACCGGCCGCGGCTTTTGGGGGATGGCGATGAACTATTTCGCACATGCACTGCCGTTTTTGGATCGACCGTACCTGGCGGCCGGGACTGGGGTGCCGGATTGGCTGACGGTGGTGGATCGGGCGGTGCGGCTGCGGTCGAAGCACCTGGAGCCCTTTCTGGAGGATTCGGACCCGGTCACGGCGGCCGTGGCGGCTGGGGTCGGCCAGCATATTCGGGACGACCGGCGATTCCACCAGAGCCGGGCGTTCGCCGAGTTGTCGCTGGAATTGACCGTTGCGATCCGCGACGCCCTAGGGGCCGATTCCGGGTTTCGGCCCAGTTTTCTCGGGCATTTGCTCGTTGAAGTGCTGCTGGACGACTCGCTGGCGGCCGACGACCCGGACGGGCTCGAAGAGTATTATCGCACCATGGATCGGGTCGATCCGGAGGCGGTCCAACGGGCAGTCAACCGGATGGCCCCGCGGCCCACCGACCGGCTGGCAAGGATGATTTCGGGTTTTTGCCGCGAGCGGATCTTGTCGGATTACCACGAAGATGGCAAACTGATGGGGCGGCTGAGCCAAGTGATGCGTCGGGTGAAGCTGCCGCCGTTGCCCGGCGAGTTTTGCGAGATCCTGCCCGGTTTCCGCCGATTGGTCCATGCCCGCAAGCAGGAACTGCTGGATGGGATACCGGTGGCACCGGACAAACGAAAATGAGGTTCGTAGTGACCCGATTTATCAGGTCGGAGTGATCTGCGCACGTCGACGAGCCGCATGAATGCGGCCACTACAAGCCAAACCCATAGGAGAAGACAATGCGTTTTGGAATGAACCTGTTGATGTGGACGGACACGCTGACCGACGACGTGCTGCCGCTGGTCGACCAACTCAAGGGAATCGGGTTCGACGCCGTCGAGATTCCCGTCTTCGACAACGACGTGGCTAACTACGAGAAGTGGGGTAAGCACTTCGACGAACTGGGCCTGTCGCGTTCGGGTACGGCGGTCCGCGGGCCGGACGAGAATCCGATCAGTCCCGACGCCACCGTGCGGCGGGCGGGAATCGACGCGAACAAGATCACGCTGGATTGTTGTGCTGCGGCCGGGTGCGAGGTAATGGCCGGACCGTTTCATTCGGCACTGGGTTATTTCAGCGGCAAGGGCCCGACCGACGACGAATGGAAGTGGGGCGTCGAAGCGATGCGGGAAGTGGCCGAGCATGCCCAGAAGGTCGGCGTGACCCTTGGCATCGAGTATCTCAACCGGTTCGAGTGCTATTTCCTCAACACGGCGGCCGAAGGTGCCCGATTCTGCGCCGATGTGGACCACCCGAACTGCAAGATGATGTATGACACGTTTCACGCCCATATCGAGGAGAAGAGCGTCGCCGCCGCGATCCGGGCATTGAAGGGTTGCCTGTCGCACGTCCACATCTCAGAGAACGACCGCAGCACACCGGGCGCGGGAAACGTTCGCTGGGACGAGAACTTCGACACGCTCAAGGAGATCGGCTACGACGGGTTCTTCGTTGTGGAAGCGTTCGGTTTGGCCTTGGAGAAGCTGGTTCCTGCGACCAAAATCTGGCGTCGGATGTACGAAAGCGAAACCCAATTGGCTACCGACGCGCTGAAGTTCATGAAGGCCGAGGTGGCAAAGAGGTGGTAGTAGAACGCAGCATGACGAATGTAGAATTGTGTGTTTGCGCCAACTGAGGTTGGAGAGCATCCGATGGACCACGAGTTGCTGACGCGCCTCTTGAAAGGCGAGCACGTTAATATGCCAGAGCGAATTGCGCTCGGTGCATGGCCACATTCGCCGTTGGAGTTCCAGGATCTAGTGGGGCACCTAGCCGAGATTCTCCGATCTGAGAAATGGTTTCCACGCGAGTGGAAGGTCCATGAGGAGGGCAGTACCGTCAACGAGGGGATGGTGATTGAAAGAAGCCCTATCGGCAAGTACGTTGTGCGAGCCCGTCGCGCTCATCCGACAGTCCCGACGCTGTTGGCGGAAGCGACGCAGAAGACGTTCAGCACGCCCGAGG
The DNA here is from genome assembly GCA_013202865.1 of Candidatus Nealsoniibacteriota bacterium. Classification (GTDB taxonomy): domain Bacteria; phylum Planctomycetota; class Planctomycetia; order Pirellulales; family Thermoguttaceae; genus JABMRB01. Next base: position 4,507 of record JABMRB010001293.1, read on the forward strand.
AAGCGGCCCGGTATTTCCTTCGGTGGAATCTGAAGCTGCCAGGCGACTTGGATGGCTGGAAGGTGGTCTAGTGGCTGAGTACCGCAGGACACGGTGCGAGAGCCAGTTAGCCACCGACTCGCTGAACTTCATGAAGGCCTAAGTGGCAAAGCGAGCGTAGGATGAAGAACGGGCCGCTTGCGGCTTCACAGCAGATGGGTGGTCGAGGCGCGCCTGATGACGCCCGTGCGAAGCCGCAAGCGGTCGTTTTCTTGGGGATGTCCTCTTGCAACCGTCCGACGGACAATCCTATAGTACACACATGACGCGAACCCCCGATCCACAACCCGATCTCCCGTTGCAGGAAATCTCGCTCGATGAGTTGACCGAGGCCTTTGCGCAGGTGATGGGCCCCAAGACGGAGCCCGCTCCGCCGCCGGAAGACGAAGCGCCCGAATCCAGCGAATCGCAACGGCAGATCGAGTCTGGTGAAGAGACAGAAGATCGTCCGGCCGGGCCTGAACTGCCGCCGGCCGAACAGCAGGATGACGCCAGCGAGATCTGTCCGCGGTCGATCCTGGAAGCGATGCTCTTCGTGGGCAACCGCGAAGGCAAGCCGTTGCCGACGGGGCAGGCTGCCGAGTTGATGCGGGACGTGTGACCCGAGGAGATCGTCCGGCTGGTCGAGGAGATCAACCGGCGTTACGTGGCCAACGGCTGTCCCTACCGGGCTGTGCGCGAGGGCGGCGGATACCGGTTGGCGCTGCACAAGGCATTTCACGGACTGCGGAATCGTTTTTACGGGCGGGTCCGCGAGGCCCGGCTGTCGCAGGCGGCCGTCGACGTGCTGGCGCTTGTTGCGTACCATCAGCCGGTCGACAGCGAGCAGATCAGCCGGATGCGAGGCAAGCCGGGCAGCCACGTGCTGAGCCAGTTGGTGCGTAGGGGGCTATTGCGGATCGAACGCCCCGATCCCACGCGTCGGACGGCCACCTACTGGACAACCGACCGTTTCCTGGAATTGTTCTCCCTGGAGACACTCGAAGATTTGCCCCAGAGCGAGGATTTGCAGCGGCAATAGCATTTTGCCACATGTGAAACGATCGGTTGCGGGCCGATAATTTCTGCCGTAAGTCCTGTTCCCGCAATGCTTTACGGTATCCCCCCGAAAGAAGCGCAGACGCGGTCACGCGTCGTTGGTAGAATATGGGTTCTGGTAGGAGTAACCGGGGAATCGTTTCCCGGGAGCAAAGTCGGCTTGTTTGGTCGGCCTCTTACACGAGGCGGTGCGTCGCGATCTGGAGCTTTCGATCGTAGGACATCATGTGAGCGGGCGGAGAATATCCGCCTGAGCGTCTATCGCAACATTTCTGTCGGTTTGACAGCCGCCTTGGCCCCCCACTTGTTTTGGACGCTGCCCTTATGTCTGTCGCGTCGTTATTAGCCGATTTGCACCTTACGGCCCCGTTAGTCGAGCCGTCGTTGCTGGCGTGTGACTTTGCACATCTGGCCGACGAGATTCGCCGCGCGGAGGACGCCGGGGCGAAGATTCTGCATCTGGACGTGATGGATGGGCATTTCGTGCCGAACCTGAGCTTCGGTCTGCCGGTGGTCGAGGCCATACGGCGGACGACCCAACTGCCGCTGGACGTTCATCTGATGATTTCCGAGCCGGGTCGCTATGCTAAGGCATTTCGCGACGCCGGCGCCGACCTGATTACATTCCACATCGAAGCCGTGCCGCAGCCGGCGCCGCTGCTCGAGGAGATCCGGGCGATGGGGGCCGGGGCCGGGATTACGCTCAATCCGCCGACCCCGGTCTCGGAAATCGAAGAGTGTCTGCCGCTGTGCGATCTGGTGCTGGTGATGGGCGTGATGGCCGGCTTCGGCGGCCAGCAGTTCGACCCGATGGCCTTGGACAAGCTGCGGCGGATTCGGCAACTTGTTCCGAAAGAAACGCTGTTGTCGGTCGACGGTGGGATCGACTACGACACCATCGGACCTTGTGCCGCGGCCGGTGCGAACCTGTTCGTCACCGGAACGGCCCTGTTTTCGCAAGACGACTACGGCCCGTTCATCGGCGAGATGACCGGCCTGGCAAAATCACATCGAGACGTGCGAGTATCGTGATGCTTCAGATCGTATTGATTCGTCCCGGATCGACCGACTACGACCAGCAGGAGCGGATTCAAGGAACGCTCGACGTTCCGCTGAACGAACACGGGCGCCGGGAGGTGGCGCAGCTGATCGAACAGTTGGGCGGCAACGGGATCGAATCGATCCACGCGCCGGTGCATCAACCGGCTCAGGAAACGGGCCGGGCAATCGCCAAAGCGCTGGGGATCAAGTTCAAGAAGCTGGACAAGATGCAGAACCTGAACCTCGGGCTGTGGCAGGGAATGCTGGTCAAAGACGTGCGAACCAAGCAGCCGAAGGTCTACCGCCAGTGGCAAGAGAACCCCGAGAGTGTCTGCCCGCCCGAGGGCGAGATGCTCGCCGAGGCCCGACGCCGAGCCCGGCTCGGCATCAGCAAGTTGCTCAAGCGTCACAAGGGGGGCACGATCGGCCTGGTGTTGCCCGAGCCGCTGGCCAGCATTGTCCGCCACCTGATCCAACAGGACGAATTGGGTGATCTCTGGAAAAAGACCAACGGTCAGGCCCGCTGGGAAATCCTAGAAGTAAACACCCCGGAAGTGCTCGCCAATTGCAGCAGTTAGGTAGCTTTCCCCCATGTCCACAAACAGTTCCGATTCAAGCGGTTGGAAGAACTCCGCCAAGCGTCCCAAGCGGGGTGTGCCCGAGGGGCTTTGGAGGCGGTGCCCGGGATGCCAGGAGACGATTTTTCGTAAGGAGGCGGAGAAGCGGCTGGGGGTGTGTCCGGAATGCGACTACCACTGGTACGTGCCGGCGCGGACACGAATCGAGCAGGTGCTCGACGAGGGGACGTTCGAGCAGTGGGACGCCAACCTGCGACCGACCGATCCGCTGCAGTTCGTCGCCAAGGAGCCGTATTGCGAGCGGCTCGAGCGGGAGCAGCAACAGACCGGGCTGCAAGACGCCGTCGTGGTCGGCACCGGCATGGTCCGGGCACGCCGCGTGGCCTTTGGCGTGACCGACTCGGCGTTCATGATGGGTAGTATGGGCTCGGTGATGGGTGAAAAACTCACCCGAACCATCGAACGGGCAACCGACGAGAAGCTGCCGCTGATCATTATTTCCGGGTCGGGCGGCGGGGCGCGGATGCACGAGGGCATGTTCTCGTTGATGCAGATGGCCAAGGTCTCTGCCGCGCTGGCCCGGTTCGATTCCTCCGGTGGGCTGTTCGTCTCCGTGTTGACCAACCCGACGATGGGTGGCGTGGCGGCGAGTTTCGCCTCGCTGGGCGACGTGGTTTTTGCCGAGCCGAAGGCCTTGATCGGGTTCGCCGGACCGCGTACGATCAAGGCGACGATCCGCATCGAACTGCCCAAGGGATTTCAGACTAGCGAATTCCTGCTGGAACACGGGTTCATCGACCGGATCGTGCGGCGACAGGACTTGAAGACGGAAATCGCGCGAACCATCGACTACTGCGAACAATAGCCCTCCCCTGCACCCATGGCATTTCTGAATCGTTTCAAATCGTTGTTGTCCGGAGGAAAGCGGCTCGACGTCAAGGCCCGGTTCTCGTTGCTGCGCGAGGCCATTTCCGGCACCATGTCGAAGTTTTACATGGCCAAGGACCGCCAAACCGGCAAGATCGTGGGCCTGAAGATTCTCGACGCGGAGAAGACGGCCTTTCTGGAAAGCCGCTTCAAGGGACTCAACAAGCCGTGTGAAGGGGAAATCGCGCTGGGGATGAAACACCCGAATCTGGTCGAAACCTTCGAGCACGGACTGACCACCGAGGGAAACCAGTACCTGGTCATGGAGTTTCTCGAGGGGCCCGGAATGAACTCGCTGCTCGTGGCCCGGCACAAGGTGCTGGACGTTCGCCGGGTGATCTACATCCGCCAGACGGCCGAGGCCTTGGCTGCCGTGCATGACGCCGGTTTCATCCACCGGGACATCTGCCCGCGGAACCTGATCCTTACCAGCCGAGACGGAAAACACCTGAAACTGACCGATTTCGGGCTGAGCGTGCCTGCCACGGCGGAGTTCATGCGACCGGGCAACCGCACGGGCACGCCCAACTACATGGCCCCCGAGTTGGCCCGCCGCCAGAAGACCGACCTGCGGCTCGACGTATTTGCCTTCGGCGTGACGACCTACGAGATGTGTACCTTCGAGCTTCCCTGGCCCAGCGGCGACACGGGCATGGCCGCCATGACCCACAACCAGCCCCCCACCGATATCCGCGAGCACTGCCCGAAGATCCACCCGGAACTGGCCAAGGCTCTGCACGCCTGCATCGAGCCGAATCCTAAGGAGCGTTGCCCGTCCGTGGCAGAGTTCCTCAAGCGGATCCGCAACGTGCGGCAGTTCGAGATGAAGGTCAAGTAGCCCGTGGTCGTAGAACGGAACTTGTTCCGTTTTGCAGAATAGTGTTGCATGAAGAGGCGATCACTGAATACGAAAACAGAAAGTCGGGGAGACAAGAAACGGAACAAGTTCCGTTCTACGGGCGTGCCCCAGCCGTTTCCCCGCGGCAACCACTGAATTCTTGCGAATCCAGCTGCGCGAAGCACGCCCCCCCTGTGGTGGTGGGGATTGCCGCAGAATCCGTGCCTTTGCCAGGCTTGTACGCGCCGAGCAATGGGCGTATATTGGTATGTTTGTCGGCGCTCACCCCACGACGGGGTGGGGTGGCGGTGGTGGAGAGTTGCCCTGAGTAGCCCCACGCCCACTGCCGATAAGATACGATGATCCACCGGTTGCCCCGAATCGGGCTTGCCGGGTGCCGAATATCTTTCGCTTTGCAGGAGATCGACGACGATGACAATGGACAAGAGCCTTAGGATGCGGAGCGGGTTGATCCGCAACCGTAGCGTGTTGACTCGCGCCGAACGGATCGAACGCCTCAAGGAGGCCGATCGCTGGGGTGAGGGCGACAGCCCCTTCGGCCTCGACAAGGTGCGGGTCTACAAAATGGCATTGAAGAAGAAGAAGAAGAAGAAGAAGGAAGAGGAAGAGGGCGAAGAGGGCGCCGCCGCCGAAGGCGAAGCCACCACGACCTGATCCGACTCGCTCGCGGAGATTCGCCTGATGCGGGTTCGGTTGGACTACGACCGGGGCGGCCTGGAAGTGGAGTTGCCGGACCGGCACGTGGTGAAGCGTCTCGGTTGTCGGTCGCCCGACCCGCTGCCCGATGGCGAGGCGGCAATCGTCGAGCGTATCGAGCGGCCGACCGGCACCGCTGCTTTGGCCGAGTTGGCTCGGGGGCGCCACAACGCTTGCTTGGTCGTCTGCGACGTCACCCGCCCGGTCCCCAATCACGTGGTTCTTCCGCCGCTGCTGTCGACGCTCGAGCGCAGCGGCATCCCGCGCCGCGAGATCCTCATCCTCATCGCTACCGGCCTGCACCGGCCCAACCTGGGCGATGAGCTGCGAGAGATGCTGGGCCCGTTCGTCGCGGAGAACTACCGGATCGAGAACCACTGCGGCCAGGCCCTCTCCGAGCATACCCGGCTGGCCGATTCGCCCCGCGGTCTGCCCGTCTGGATCGACACCCGCTACATCCAGGCCGACCTGAAGATCACCACCGGCCTGATCGAGCCGCACTTCATGGCCGGGTTTTCCGGCGGGCGGAAGCTGATCTGCCCCGGCTTGGCGGCCATGGAAACGATCCGCCCCTGGCACAGCCCCGACTTCCTCGAACACCCGAACGCGCGGACCGGATGCGTGCAGGATAACCCGGTCCATGAGGAGAACACTGCGATTGCACGCTTGGCCGGTTGCGACTTCATCGTCAACGTAGTGATCGGCCGCGATCGGCAGATCCTCAAGGTGGTTGCCGGCGACATGGAAGAGGCGTTCGCCGAGGGCGTCCGGTTCGTCCGCGGTGTGGTTACCGACACCGTGCCGGAGCCGGTCGACGTGGTGGTAACCAGCTCGGCCGGCTATCCGTTGGATACGACGTTCTACCAGTCGGTCAAGGGGATGGTTGCGGCGTTGCCGATCGTCAAGCCGGGCGGGACGATTGTGCTGGCGGCCGGGATGACCCAGGGGATCGGCAGCGACGATTTCCAGCGGCTCTTCGACGAGAACCGCACACCGGAAGCCTTCATGCAGCGGATCTTGCACACCGACTACTTCGTGCAGGACCAATGGCAGTTGGAGGAGATGGCCAAAGTGTTGCGACATGCGAAGGTGAAGGTGGTCACCGGAGGACTGCGGCCGGAGACATTGCGTCGGCTATTCGTCGAGCCGGCCGACAGCGTCGAGCAGGCCGTGGCCGACGCGGTGGCCGAGTATGGCAGCGAAACGACGATCGCCGTGATGCCCGAGGGCCCGTACGTGATGGCGTCGGTGGCGTAGCCGAGTGGTTTCCGGGGCGATTCATTGCCCACCCCATGCTGGGTGAAAACAATCCCCGGTCTGTCGCTCGTCGCTCGTAAGGCGTTTGCTGTGGCCAACTTACGACGATCGCGGCAGCTTGTTTGGCCCACTCATCTGGCGCCGATTCTGGCAAAACTGGTCGTCGCAAGTGGCTTGGGGACAAGGGGTTACGAGTTGTTTCGCGGATTTTGGGGCCGAAACGGAAGCAATTACCGGGCCCAATGGATGCAACCTCTTGTCCGCCAGGGACTTACGCTCAAATATCCCCGGAATGAACAGCCGCATTGTCGCCCGTTTTGCAGCCGGTGCTGGTGGCGTAAGTTGTTTCGGGGCAAGGACTTATATTTTTCCGAAACGCCCCGGGAAACAATCTCTCGTCGCAAGTGCTTATGTGCCAAGTGGTTGCGACTCTCGATGCCGTCCGATTGTTGCCCGTTCGATCGTCTGCCGACAACAATCGGTTTCACGCCGGCTGGGTTCGGGCGCGGAGCGACCCGCTTGCGCCGTTTCTAATCCGAATTTTCAAAGAGCACGCGTCGCGCAGTGCGACATGTACTACCGTATCGTATCGCCCAGGCGTTTTCAATCGCGGAAATTGGGCCATCTTCCTTCCAATTTGCAATTTTCAATTTGCAATCCTCAATTTGCAATTCCCCCCTTCAGCCCCTCCTGCCGGACGCCGATTTGGGCTATAATCCCCGTTGCCTTCTGGGGAACTATCCACTTGTCGCAGGAGACGGGAGCATGGTGGCAGTTGCCGTGGTGCGGGGGAGAACGTGGGGGCAGGGTTGGTTAAGCAATGCTGGGTAGACGGCTGCTCACCCCGGCATAAATGCCGGGGCTAATACCGGCTGCGCCGGGAAAGGGCGTGAACGCCCTTGGGAGATGGGGCGGCGCTGTCTGCGGGAGGACGCGAACCCTGTTGAGAGCCGTGGCCCCAGGGGGAGGAATTGCAGATTGCAAATTGAAGATAGCTACAAGGGGCGGTTGGGCAAATTGAGGGCCGTTTACGGTCCTTTCCGCCGGAGGCGGTATTAGGCCCGGCGTTTACGCCGGGTTGGAGGATCGCAATAATATACTCCTATTTGTTTGCCTCTTCAGCAGAATTCGTGGGTGAATTCTGGCTCAGGGAGGTCTCCAAGGTTGTGGTATAGGGCCGTTTCGTAGGCTTCTTGCGTCCGGAAACCGTATGATTTTCTGGTGATCA
>JABMRB010001294.1 GCA_013202865.1 Candidatus Nealsoniibacteriota bacterium
CTCTCGCCACAGTGCCAGCATCGACCCCAAACTGCCGCAGACCAGCACGGTCGCCAGCGTGACGGCAAACACCCGGGCGATCTGCCCGAACGACACGCCACCCAACAGCGCCGAGAGCATGAACACCGGCACGGCCGCCGCAAGCATCACCAACACGTTCAACAGCGCGGCCAGCAGCTTACCCAGCACCAGTTCGCTGTTGGTCAGGTTCGTCAACAGCAGCAACACGAGCGTGCGGCGGTCCTTCTCCTGGGCCACGGCACTGGCGGCCAGCAGCGCCGAGAAGAACGACATCACCGCCAATTGCAACGGGGCCAGGATCTGGAACACGATCATATTGAACCGTGCCAAATCGCCCAGATCGCGGACGTTCTGCGTACCCGAGAGCACCATATAGGCCGTCGCACCGAGCAGTCCCAGGACCACCGCATAGCCGGTTCGCGCAGCATAGAACCGAAACCGCCGCGGAGCAATCGCGACCTCGCGGTCGAAAACAGGACCGAAGAACAAGTGAGATCTCCTACAATCGGGACGGCCAACCTTCCCCATCATAACACAATCCGCCCAATCAAAGGAGAGGTTTCCCACACCCCCAGCGGGCCGCCGGGTTTACCCCGGCGCTACGGTAGCGCGGGGGCAAGCCCCGCGGCTCGCCTAAAGGAGCTACTCTCCGCCCAAGCAAATTACCTCGCCCGTCTGCGTCGTCACGAACAACCGTCTGCCGGTCCGGTTGACGTGTCGCAGGCGATGTACTACAATAGTGGTAGTTTGGTATTACCACTTGTGAGCGGGAGCACCTTCCGGAGCGGATCGATGAAGACACTGTCGCTGAAACTCCACGAATCGCTGGATAACCGCTTGGCCGTTGCGGCTAAAAAGCGAGGGCAAACCAAGTCGGCTGTGGTGCGCGAGGCCTTGGAAGCCTTTCTCCAAGAACAGAGAACGCCGCAGTCCGCTTCCTGCCTCGAACTGGCCGCCGACGTTGCCGGCTGCCTGGAGGGGCCCGCAGACCTCTCGACCGGCCAGGAGCACATGCAGGGGTACGGCCGGTGAGACGTCAGATTCTGCTGGACACCGGCCCACTGGTGGCCGTGCTCAATCGCCGCGACATCTACCACGGCTGGGCGAGCGAGCAATGGGCCCGGATCGAGCCGCCGTTGCTGACCTGCGAGGCCGTGCTGTCCGAGGCGTGTTTCCTGCTGCAATCGGCGGCGGGCGGTCCGGAGGCCGTGATGGAGTTGATCCAGCGCGGCATCATCGATCCCACGTTCCATCTGGCCGATCATCGCAAGCCCGTGGCCCGCCTGATCGCCAAGTACGCCTCGGTCCCGATGTTGCTGGCCGACGCCTGCCTGGTCCGCATGAGCGAACTTCACTCGGAGAGCGCCGTGCTGACCCTGGATCGCGACTTCCGCCTTTATCGCAAGCACGGCCGCCATGTGGTTCCTGTAGCGATGCCGGAAGATCGGTAAGAATCGATAGCGAAATTGTTGCCTCGTTAGAAACAACGCCTTGACACGGGAGAGACTTCCCCTTCTCATGGGAGTTCCACGACCTACTTGGAGTGGTGAAAGCAGGAGAAGAAACATGCTGACAAAGCTGACTACTCGTAATTTCAAGCGGTTTGGTGTCGCAGAAATTGAGCTGGGCAACCCGGTCATTTTCATTGGGCCGAATGATTCCGGCAAGACAACTGCCTTGCAGGCACTTGCGGTCTGGGACGTGGGGCTGAAACGTTGGAACGAGAAACGGGCCGGCAAGAAGGCACCGGAGAAGCGTTCCGGCGTGACGATCAATCGTCGTGACTTGATCGCCGTTCCTGTTCCAAAGGCCAATCTGCTCTGGCGAGACCTGCACGTTCGGGACGTGAAGCAGATCGACGGGAAACAGCAAACGAAGAATGTGTTCATCGATATTGTCGTCGAGGGAGTCAGCAAAGGACGAGCGTGGGAGTGTGGTCTCGAGTTCTACTATGCCAACGAGGAGTCTTTCTATTGCCGTCCTCTGCGTCTTTCGGATGATAAGAATGCAGATCGCATGAAAATTCCCGCCGAAGCCGCCGAAGTGAACGTCGCCTTCCTTCCGCCGATGTCCGGCTTGGCGGGAAACGAGACCCGTCTCGATCCAGGTGCTATCAGTGTGTGTCTCGGAGAGGGCAGAACAGCCGAGGTGCTCCGCAACTTGTGCTACCAGATTCGCTCTTCTGAACGGGATGGAATCGAGAGTTGGACTAATCTGTGCAAAGAAATCGAGAGACTGTTTGGTGTGAAGTTGCAGGAGCCGAAATACGTTGCGGAGCGCGGTGAGATTACCATGTCATACATCGATCGGTCGAAGGTTTGCCTGGACCTTTCTTCCGCGGGCCGTGGGTTGCAGCAGACGTTGCTGCTTCTGGCGTACCTGACAGTCAACCCGAGCTCCGTTCTCTTGATCGACGAACCTGATTCGCACTTGGAAATCCTGCGACAACGGCAGATCTACGAATTGATGTCGCAAGTGGCTCGCGAGCAGGGCTCCCAGGTGATTGCTGCAAGCCATTCCGAGGTGGTTCTCAATGAGGCTGCCGGCCGCGACGTAGTCGTCGCCTTTGTCGGAAAACCGCACCGAATCGACGATCGCGGACACCAGATCCTAAAGGCTCTGAAAGAGATCGGTTTCGACCAGTTCTACCAGGCAGAGCAAACCGGGTGGGTTCTTTATCTGGAAGGCTCCACGGACCTTTCAATACTCCTCGCGTTCGCAAAGACCTTGGATCACCCGGCAGCCGCCGTATTGGATCGACCTTTTGCCCGGTACGTGTTCAATCATCCGCCCAAGGCCCGAGATCACTTCTACGGATTGCGAGAAGGTAAACCGGATTTAATCGGAATCGCCGTCTTCGACCATCTCGATAAACCATTGAAGGATCAACAGGAGTTGGTCGAGATTATGTGGTCGCGACGCGAGATCGAAAACTACCTTTGCAGCCGGGAAGTTCTCTTGGCATGGACGCGCGCCGAAGCAACCGAAAACGCAGCCGGACCTCTGTTCGCTCCCAAGTGGCTTGAGGTTATGGAAGAGACCATCGCAGAAGTGGAAGCGGCCATGGACACGCTCGGTAAAGGATCACCTTGGTCAGATGACGCAAAAGTGACGGACGACTTCCTAGATCCGCTCTTCAGGAAGTTTTTCCAGAAACTCAACCTTCCCAATCTCCTTGGTAAGACTCACTACCACCGCTTGGCCGACTATGTCGAGAAGGACCGGATCGACCCTGAGATTGTTTCCGTCTTGGATAAGATTGTCCAAGTGTCAAAGCTCGCACGGCCTGCCTAACGGCGAGCTGCCGGGTTCACCCCGGCGCTGCAGTGGCGCGGGGGCAAGCCCCGCGGCTCGCCCAAAGGCGCTACTCTCCACCCAAGCAAATCACCTCGCCCGTCTGCGTCGTCACGAACAACCGGCCGCCGGCCGCGGCCAGACCGTCCCAGGTGGCTGTGGGCAGATCGTGCCGGGCGAGGACCTTGCCGTCGGCCGAGGATAGAGCCACCAGGCCGCCCTGGGAACCGGCCGTGAAGATCGTTTCGCCGGCCAGCACCAGCGCCGCGATCCGCTGCTGGGAATCCGCCGCATCGAAGACCGGGGCCGACCACTTCGCCCCGCGGGCGAGCCGCTCGCTTCGCCACTTGTCGGGTGTCTTGCGGACCTCGCCGTGGACCGACCAGAGCGAGTTGAACTTCTCGCCACCGGCAATGTCGAAATCGCGCCGGTAGATCGTTCGCTTGTCCTCCTTGCAGCCGACCAGCGTGTCGCCGCGGAAAACGGTCAGCGGCCGCAGGTACGGTCGGTCCTTGACCTGCTCGCTCTGGTTCCGCGGGGCATACGACCAGCAGCCCCGCGGCACGATCGCGCCTGACCCGCCGATTGCCCCGCCCCCACCCGTCTTCAGCAGCGCGAATCCGCTGGCCGCCTCCACGTGCATCTTGCCCGTGCCGCGATCGAATAGCCATCGCGACATCGCCACGCTCGTGCCTTCGCGGTGCAATAAATCGAAGTTATCGAACTCCAATCCCAGCCTGCCGTAGAAATGCCGTTGCGGTACGCTGTCGAGCTGTTTGACCCATTGGACCTTGCCGCACGACGGATCGACGGCGAACACCAGGATCCCGCCGTCGGCCAGCGACTGCCGGCCGGCCGCAAAGAAAGCCACGCCGTCGACGACCAACACGCTGCCGGGTACGGGCCACGGCGATTCGAGTTGACCGTACGCCACGATCCGCTCGTCGACCGGCGCCGCCCGCAACCGCCAGACCAATCGCCCGTCGTCCGCCCGCAGGCCGTACACCCAGCCGCTCTTGGTTCCGAACAGACACATTCCGCCATGGAGGGTCGGTGCCGAGTCGATCCGCCCGTTGGCCGTGAACGTCCAGCAGGTCTTGCCGCTGGCGGCGTCCAGGGCGACAATCTGATGGGCGTCGCCCCAGGCAACGAACACCTTGCCGCCGGCGATCACCGGTGGCGTGACCGGTCCAAGCACAAACGGATTGTGACGCCAATCGTCGGCAATGGGCCCCTGGGGTCGGGTGCCCAACTCGGCCGTCCAGCGGACCTTCAAGTCGGCCGGCACCGTGGCGGTCGTACTGCCGCTGCGCCACGCGTCGTGACGGTAGCAGGGCCACGCCGCGTCGTCCTGCGCGGGCTCGACCGGCGGTGGCTCGACGCCCGTCTCCAATACACAATTCAAGTCGTCGAGGTCCTCCGGGATCGCGTCGCCGCCCGGCCGCGCGGTCGCCAGCGCGGCGTATCCCCGCAGCATGGGCCAGCAGATGCAGTGCTTCGGGAACGCATAGATCAGTCCGTTAGCCGGCACGAATCCGGCGTCGCGTCCGCAGGCACCCTTGGTGATCCGATTCGCGTCGACCTGCCCGCTCTGCAAGTCGGTCATGTCCATCTCGCCGGCAAACAGATACCGTCGCGTGGCCACCGGCGGGAAACAATGCCCCCAGCCGGCCCCGTAGGTCTTCTTCACCTCGCCGGTCCGCCGGTCCAGCGCCGTACACTTGCGATCGTCCAGCACCCACAACTCGTCATCGACAAACAATGCCCGGGCCTGCTTCTTGTGGGCCGTACCGGGAATGAACGTGTGGCTGAAGAGCGTCTTGGCGTCGTCGGCCGAGACGACGTGGATGCGGTTGTTCGGCTTGTCGTCGTTGAGCGTCGAGACCTCGTAAGCCAACTGCCCGTCGTTGTAGACGCAGCGGCGAACCTCCGCCGCCCAAGGGAAATCGTCCTTCTGCCAGCGGACCTTGCCAGTAGCCAGATCGAGCCGGACGGCCATACACTGCTGTCCCCGCGACGTCACACCCTGGATGAAATAGACGGCCCCGTCACCCGCAGCGAAATGTCGCGGCTGCGGTGCCTCGTGCTTCCACAGCAATCGCCCGCCGTTCAGCGCCAGTCCGCGTACCGAAGTGGCATCGAACGTCACCAGCGTGCCGTCGACGTGCAGTACATCGGTGGGCGTGCCCGCGCGGGTGTACTCCAGCGATGGCCGGCCGGTGGCGGCGTCCAGGGCCACGAGTTTGCCGTCGGTAACCACCAACAACCGATCGCCGACGGCCACCGGCCGGACGCTGCCCGGGGCGTAACGGAAGTTGAAACCGCCGCGTGCCGGCGAGGGATTCAGCCCCCGTTGCCAAAGCTGCAAGCCGTTGAAGCCGTCGCGCGCCAAGAGGCCGGCGTAGAAGTTCCGCCCGGCCGTGGTCACCATGTTGCTAATCTCCTGTGACGGCCCGGTCACCCAGCGAACCCGCCGCGGCGGACCGACCAGCACGTCGCGCGAGACCGCGTTGCCGTCGGCACCATGCCGCGGGTGCGACCACTCGTCCATCTCCGCCGGCCGTGGCTTTCGGGCGATCACCCGGCGCTCGTCCGATTCAACCGTCCGCACATCTGTCAGCCCGGCCTCCTTCAGGTCCGCTACCGAAAACGTGCCTCCTCCGACCGCCACCACGCCGCCGGGACAGAGCACACGAGCGATTTCACCGGCCGCCAAGCCGTGGCCGTCGCGCTGATCGATCACCAGCAGGTTGACCAGGTTCTCGCAGTACGGCAGCTTGGTTGGCTGGACCAGCCGGTCGACCGACGCCAGGCCGTAGAGGCCCCGCCCATGGAGCGATTCTCGCGTCGCGGCGACGGCCTCAGCGTCGGCGTCGAGCAGGTGGACGAGGAATCGCCCGGTCTTGGCTAACTCGGCGGCAGCGGTCACGTCGGCCGTACCGACCTGAACGTACAGACCACCGCCAATGCCGAACATCTGTACGGTCGCCTCGCCGGGCTCGGCCCATGCGGGTTCGCTCGACACGGCGACCGCGATAAGCAGAGCCAACAGGCCAAGATGGAACACGGCGGAACTCGCAAATCGGTGACCGTTTCGATGCATGGGATACTCCTGGATTGCGTTGGGTTCGTAGTGACCCGATCTAGTTCGTAGTGACCCGACTTGGTTCGTAGTGACCCGATTCATCGGGTCCGTATGGCAAACACCGCATGAATGCGGTCACTACAAACAACCGTTGACCCCCATTGTAGCGTCCGCAGGGCTCGCGTGGCAATGAATCCGCGGGTGGCAGCGATGATTTTGCGCAGTGGACGTTGCCACTTCGTTCAGTTATTTCGCAAAATCGTCGGTGTGGCGCAGCCACAGGAGGATTGTCGGCCTCCGGTCCACGCGGGGCCTCGTCGAGCGAGCATGCGATTGGCAGTGGAATTTGGCTCTCTATGGCAAGCGGGCAGGCCGAACCGACCGCCCGAATCCGCTCGGCCAGCGTCTTAGGCCAAGGGGCCTTCTTCAGCTCCGACATCAAAACGCAATACGACGGGAACTCCCCCGGGCAGGAGATTCTTGCTGAAAGTTAGACTGAGTACTTAGAGTCTGGCCCGAGTCTGAGCCTGTATTTGCCTATTTGCCGTCTGCCTCCATATTCCCGAATCCAATATCTTCGTCAGCAACAATCTCTTCCATCTCGTCGTCGTGTGTCTCGACGCCAGCACGAGCGAGAGTGTGTGTCTTAGCTTCATGCACCAAGTCCCGAATCCGTCTATTCTTGAGGTACCTTTTCCTATTCGTACTGTCCCATTCTTCCGCTACGATCGCTCGCAATTGTGTGGGGATCGATTCACTCTCCTGAAGGATGAAGTTGGACGGAAGGACGGTATCCCTGCCTCCAGGGAGGTTGATGTTCGCAAGAGTTGCTACGAAGTTCACAAGATAGTCAATGCTCATCGCAACGTGGTAGCCATGATCGTCCGACGTACCAAGCAAGCGAGGCATCTTCCAATACATCCGGTCCAGTGTAAGCAACCACATCTGATGACCATAGTCCGGCCCTGCAAGCTTCACTTCTCGTCGAAGCCTTCTCACCGCCGTGTAAGCATTCACGTCGTTTCTCACAAGCAGTTCGAAGCGATTCTCCTCCATATTGGGCCATCGTCGCTTGTGGGCCAACCATACCCCGAATATCGTCTCCCATTCCGTTTGGTCCTCACCACTACTCTTCGTCGGAATCTCCTCCGTTGTGATGCCGATTTCCTCCTTGAAGAATTCAGTTACGTTCTCGACGTTGTTCGAGCGGCCTATGATGTCGTAGACAAGCTGTTCGACCGATCTGCGTGATTCTTGAGCAGACTTGTGAAATGCCCGTATCAGTGTGGGTGCTGTTTGGAAACGGCCGCCAAGAGTCTCAACGTCTCTGCCTTGGAAGTGATTGAACCATTCCAGTAGAACGGGCCCTTTCAGGTGAGCAACATACTCTTGCATGAAGGGACGAAACGTCCGAATCTTAATCCCTATTTGGCGCGCAGTTTCCAGTGTTCTCAACAAGAAGCGAGGGGAGTCTGGTGTGAATATTTCGGCCGTGCAATGGATGAGAATTGTCGTATCTACGTACACCACGTCGTGGCCGAAGAGTTTCTTGCACGCCTTCTGAACGTCAGGAGTGGCGTGAAGAAACGCTTGCGAGATGAACACATCTGCTTTCGAACGCAAGTATGCGCGGATTTCAGTCGCATCTGAATTGATGATTCTGTAGAGGGCAGATGGCAATATGTCCATCAACGCTTCCTTGAGTGCGCTGCTATCCCCTTCTAGAAGCCGGTTGCAGGACATGAATTGGCGCACGAGTCCCTCGGCGTTCAGAATGTTCAGGAGATTACGGATCGGGTCCAGCAATTGTTTTCCTTGCTCACGCATGTACCAGAGGACGCATCTATGTCCGATTCGAGCCAGTTCATCTGCGTCGAACTCATAGTCAATTTCCTGTTGTGCAACTGTCTCATGCACAGACTCGCGCACAGCCGCGAGAAAGGTGATCTCGCGTGCGGCACTCCGTGAAAGCTGCTCTTCTAGTCTGCTTCGATACGCGTGAGATAACGCGTAAAGATGCTCCTTCTCGTGATGGTTGATCACCTTTTTCGTGACTAGGTCGTCCATCCTCGGTGGAACAATCTGGTGAACTCTTGCGTGATGACCAGAAGGAAACATGCCACATATTGATGCCAGGACGTCGTCTTGGGAGCAGAGCTTTCCCGGGGGCCTAGTCTCTCGCATCGCATAGATGATCAACGCATCAAAGAGAGCCTTCGTCAGATTCCGACCGCGTACGCTATCAGCGTGGTGGGCTTCGAGGTACTGTAGTGCTTGCCGCTCTTCATTCTCCGACAGTATTTCCCTATACAAACGGTCCGGCTGAACTTGTTCGAGGAGAGGCTGCAGTACCTGCGTAGCATATGCCTCGGACAGATCTTTCCTATCATTCGTCGTAACTGCTCGTGCCATGAACCACGGCGCGTCACAGACTTCGACGGTCACACGGCAGTCTCGTCTGAGTTGCTTTTTCGTTTCGTCCAATGAGAGCCCGATCGTTGCTGAAGTGCAGTAAACCAGTGTGGCTGGTAGATTCTCCTTCAGTTTTCCGATGGTTTGAAGAATCTTAGTCCGGGCACTCTTTGGCGGCGAAACACAGCTTTGGACTACAATCTCATTTTGCCCGGTGTCACTGTGAACAATCCGGGCATCCATTCCCTTGTCTTTTTTCCCCCCAACGCTCTCAAGTTCGGGATAGTCCGGAATCAGGAAGGCGTTTGCGAATCTCTCGAAAACGGCGGCGTTTTCCTCATTCGTCATCTGGAAAGCCACTTTAAGCCGCTCTTGAATCATTTCCGATTCTCCGCTCATATGCAAGGAGTAGCCGAATCCCAGCCAATGTACTAGCCAGCATACAGCGTCTTCCTCGTCTGAGGAAGAGGGCGAAGAAGGAACTCCCGGGGCCGCTGGCTGCTCGTTAGCCGTCCCCATCTCGGCTGACATGGCCCGTATCCTAACGGTAAGTGCAACGGCCGACAAGTAGCCAGTGGCACCGGGGAGAAATTGCGAATTGAGGATTGCAAATTGGAAGGAAGATGGCCCAATTTCCGCGCTTGAAAACTGCTTGGCGATACCATACGGTAGTACACGTCGCTATGCGCGGCTACGGCTCTTTGATAATTGGATTGGCAGCGGCCAGTGCGGATCGCTCTGCGCCTGGATTCGGCCCCGGCGAGACCTATTGTTGACGCGTGACGATCGGGTGGGGCGCTAATTGGACGACGTCCAGCGGCGTAACCTCTTGGCAACAAAGCACTTGCGACAAGAGATTAGTTTCCGGGGGCTTGGGGAAAAATCTAAGTCCTTGTCACACAACAACTTACGGCATCAGAGCGGGCCGAGAAACACCGCCAAATGCGGCTGCCTGGAACGGGCATATTCGAGCGTAAGTCGAGGGCGGACAAGGACTTGCGGTTATTGGGTCCGGTAAATATTGCACATTCGGGCCAAAAATCGGCCGATAATTCGTAAACCCTTGTCGCAAAGCCACTTACGACGACGAATATCGCCCGAGGCGACCCGGCTGAAAGGGGTCAAAACAACGCCGCGATCAAGCGTAAGTCGTTCTCAGGACAGGACTTACGAGAAACGGCGGATCGATTGCGCGTGGAGAGCGCGCGGCATGGGGGCGGGCAATAATAGACAACCGTTCGCCCGGGTGCGGGGCCCGAAGCTACCCTGTGTATCCCGGGTAGCCCGTGTATCCACCGGTCGTGGCGGGAGCGACCGGATTGGGCCGGCTCGGGTACGTACTGCTCGGCATCTGTACGGAGGGCCTCGTGCTGCCCGGCCGATACGCCGGCATGTCGCCCGTGGCGGGTGCGTTGCTCGAGGGGTAGCCGGTCGGCGTGTTGTAGGAGGAAGACGGGGTGGCGCTGCCGCTCAGACCACTGCCGCCCGGCATGGCACCGTACGCGGGTGTCGACGACGCGCCGTAGTTGGAAGCGGGAAGGGTCGACTGGGCGGCCGCAGCCGGATAACCGGCCCCCGGGACTCCGTTGTACGTCGCTCCCGAGTAGGAGGGTGGACAACACGAACCGTCCGCGCTCTGGCTATTGGGCGCACCCGTCGGACAGCCAGCGGTCGCGCCGGTCAGACTGCCCGTTATCGCCGAACGCGATGGCGGCAACGGATAGCCCCCTGCACCGGTGCCGAATTGCCCGGTCGAAGCAGGTGGCCGCACCGGGTTGATCGATGCCCCGACCGCGCCGTAGCTTCTGCCGGCCGCTGTCTGCCCACCTGTGGGGGAACCGGGCGTAGTGCTGTTGAGTGAAGACGAAGCACGGGATTCGCTAGGATATGCGGAGCCCGACTGCAACGCGTTGTAACTGCTGGGCGTCGCAGACGAGTACATGGGACTGCTGGAACTCAGACCGCTCCCAGGTAAGGCCGCCGAACTGCTCGACGGATGGGGCAACTGGGCGCTCGGATAGCTCGCACCGGAAGAAGCTGGGCTCGGGTAACCGGAACTTGGGTAACCGGAACTTGGATAGCCCGTGCTGGCAGGAACCGCGGCTGGATAACCGGAGCTCGGGTAACCGGCACTCGGATAGCTCGTGCTAGCAGGAGCCGCGGCTGGATAACCGGAGCTCGGGTAACCGGCACTCGGGTAGCCCGTGCTGGCAGGAGCCGCGGCTGGATAACCGGAGCTTGGGTAACCGGCACTCGGATAGCCCGTGCTGGCAGGAGCCGCACTTGGGTAACCGGAACTCGGATAGCCGGTGCCGACAGGATCCGCGGTTGGATAACTAGAGCTTGGGTAACCGGCACTCGGATAGCCGCTCGGTGAATTGTAGCCGGAGGCTGTACGGGGAAAGCTCGCCGGGGGTGCCATCGAGTTCGGCCCTTGCGTCGGATAGGGGGATTGCGGGGCGTTCGTGTTGGCAGTGCTGGCAAGCGAAGCAGGCGTGGCCGGCGAGCCAGGCGACTTGAACGGGTTGCTCTTCCAAAATGCCAAGTTGGGCATCGACCAACCGCCACTGCTGCATCCGGCCATCGCGACCGCCACCGAGACTACCAACGCGTACCGAGCAAGAGAAACTCGCATGATTCGATTGTCCTTTGGAATGGACCAGTGAACGTGAGTGACAAGAAGAGCGCTTTTCATATAGATCGAAACATAGCGTCCGATTGATTATTCCTTTTCGGGGAAATCGGCAATTTGGGGTGCAGATGCCGATAATACCCGAGTCTGACGGCTCGCGCAGCCCGCTGGGCAGCCTTAGCCGACGTTTTCGGCCGGATTATAGGGAGCATCGCAGGTGGGTCAATGGCAGAATCCGTCGACAGAAGGGAGGATGGGCAATCAAGGAAGCCTGGGGCGACAGAGTCCACTACGTGCAACGCACCGTTCCCGAGTGCGATGGTGCGTTTCACGCACCCTACTAAGTTAGCCCGGCGATCTTCCGAAGCACGACGACGATCGAGGACCGTTGGCTTTGGATGATGGAGAGTCCGGACAGGGCGTTAGAAGCCAAATCTGTGTAGAGGGCCAGTTTCGCGGCCTCTTCGGAGGTGTCGACCAGATCCACGTCATCGATCGCGGATTCCAAGTCGGTCTGCATGTCGGAGAGCAGGTTCGCGGCCGAGGTAATCGAGGCATTGTAGAAGCCGTCAACGGCCCCTTCGATCCGCGTCAGATCGCCCAGCGCCTCGTCGACGACGCGGATCGCCTGCGACGTTTTGTCGTCCAGTCCCGAAAGCAAGCCGCCGGAGAGCAGTTGATCGAGCGAGCCGCTCAGTCCGCCCAGCCGCGCGGTCTGCAAGCCGGGAATCGAGAGCGTTGCACGACGGTCGAGATCGGTTGTGGTGGCAAACGTCATGGCGTCGCCGGTGACGGTGATCTGGTCGATGTTGCCCGTGTGGCCGGCGGCGAATTCGATCTCGAACCGGGTCTGGTTCTGCGTAACCGTAAACCGGTTGCCGTCGCCCGTGTAGTAGAGCCCGTTGACGTAGGCGGTTGCGTCGGTGCCGTTGGCCGTTCCGTCGCCGTTACCCCCGGTGACGGCAAACGTGGCCGTCACGGCGATGTCGGCGTTGGTGCCGTATTTCACACTGGTCAGCGTCAGGTCGTCGTCGGTTAGCGAGGCAGTCACGCCCGTCTTGTGGCTGTCGTTGTTGATTAGCGTGACCAGCCCGCTCAGCAGGTCGTCTTCGCTGACGGTATACTCGGCGCTGCCGAGGTCTCCGGTGATCGTGAAGGTGGCGTCGGTGACGACGGTTGCCAGGCCGGCCTTGCCGGTGTAGGTCAACTGGGCCTGGGTGGCGGTCGCGGTAACTTGGGCGGAGATTGGCAGCGCTGCGCCCCCGGTCGTGTGGACCCGCAGGTCGGCGACTTGGGCAGAGTCGCGGCCGGAGACCGCAAAATCACCCGAGCCGTCCAGGCGTCGGCGGCCGTCGATCTGGGTGGACGCCAGCAAGTTGATCTGCGCCAGCGCGGCGTCGATCTTGACCTGTCCCGCGTCGCGATCGGCCTGCGAGAGCGTACGACCTTCGTCCTTGACCAACTCGGTACGGATGAGGTCTAGTTGCGTGCGGACCTCGTCCAGCGTGGTCTGGCTCTGGCTGACGATGCTGCCGGCAGCCGAAACGTTCGACGTCGCCGCGGTCACTTCGCTCAGTCGCGATTGGAGTCCACTGAGACGAACAAATGCGGTCGGATCGTCGCTGGGAGAGTTGATCTTTCTGCCGCTGGCTATCCGTAGCGAGCTAAGCGTGGCCGCGGCGTTGGCGTCGGCCAGCCGATTCAACAGGGTCCGCTCGATACCGGAAAGGGTGGTTCCGATGCGGCTCATAACCGTTTCGCTCCTCGTGGATGACCGCAGCTATTCCCTGTTTCCCATGGGGGGCAGGGCCTTCTTGACGCGTGAGAGCCTTCCGCCGGGTGCCCCCTCTTCGTCGGTTGCCATCAGGTAGGACCGGAAGCTCAGCAGCACGTCCGTTGCCCGTTGGGAAACGTCGCTACGGCGACGATCGCGGTTCTTCTTCACGCCGATGTTCAATCGAATCTTGGTTCGCACCACCGCGCTGCCCGCCGCCGCTCCACCGTCCCGTTGCAGGCGTTCTTCTTCAAAGTGGACGTCTACGGAGAACATCACCGGGCGGTCGTTCGCGCGCCGGATCCATCCGGAATTCCCGTCGGTGATTTCCAATTGGACGTGGTTGCCGTCGATCCGAACGATCTGGGCGTTGTGATCGGCTACGAAACCGCGGAGCTTCTCGATGGCCATCTTGATCGGCACCGCGGTGAGCAGCTCGCGTTCGATGAGTTGTTTCGACCGCGACGGCCTCCAGGACAGGAAACCCTTCTTCGGCTCGACTTCGTCGCCGCCACCGGTGCCAAGTTGCACGACGCGATTGCGCCCGCGCTCTTTGGCTAACAGCAGGGCCCGGTCGGCGCGGCGGAGCATGGTTTCGGGCGTGTCGCCGGGTTGGATTTCGGTTACCCCGAAGCTGACGGTCGCTTTGCGGCCATCCATCTTCGGCTGCGAGATCTGGCTCAGGCCCAGACGGATTTGATCGGCTCGGCGAGCGGCCGCGGCGTTGTCGCAATCGGCACACAACACGACGAACTCCTCGCCGCCGTATCGAGCCACCAGATCGCCCGGGCGGCAGGAACTCTTCAACTGGTTCGCCAGGCTCTTGATGACGTCGTCGCCCGCCTGGTGTCCGTACGTGTCGTTGACCAGCTTGAACCGGTCCAAGTCGCAGATCATCAGGCTGCAAGGGACCTGCTGTTGCTGATGGGCCTCGACGAACATCTCGTGGACCCGATCGAATTCCGCGCGGTTGGCCACTTGCGTCAAGGCGTCCTTGGTGGCCTGCTTGTGCAGGCTCTGACACCGCTGCTCCAGCGAGGTCTCCGACGAAGCGTCGTGGAACAGCAGGATCGCGCCGAGCATCGTGCCGTCTTCGGCAATCACCGGAATCGCGTGCGTATCCACCGAAATGGTCTGCCCGGTACGCCCGGAGATGCTCAACCGCCGCAGCGATTGCACGCCGGAACCGATCGTAGCCGTAACCGGACAGTCGGCGTTGCTGATGGGTTGACCCTTTTCGTCGGTCATGCTCAGCAGATCCGAATGCCACTGGCGCTGACAGACGCTCGCGCCGGTGATACCCGTCAGCCGTTCTGCTCCGCGATTCCACAGCGCCACGCGACCGTCGACGTCGATGAACACCACGGCATCGTACATATTTTCCAGCAGTTTGGCCTGGAATAGCGCGTCGGCGTCCGTCGGCGCCGACGGAGCGGAAATCGTACCGAGCTGCCACCAGGAATCGATCGAGCGGGGATCGAGCGAACGCAGCCAACGGCCGGCGACCTTGCGGTGCATGTCGGACGGATCGCCCCCGTGCAACTCCGCGAACTGCTTGACCAGCGCCGGATCGAACTGCGTGCCGGCACAATCGAACAACTCGCTCATCGCCCGCTCTAGCGGCATCGCCGGGCAGAAGATCCGCTCGGTGGTCATCGCGTCGAATGCTTCGGCGACGGCGATCATCCGGGTACCTAAGGGAATCCGGTCCGCGCTGAGTGGGAATCCATGGTGGCTGCCGTCGTACCAGGCCCCGACGTGTTCGACGATCTGAAGAACCTTGGCGGAATTGCAGCTTCGCCTGAGCACGTTCAGGGTCATCCGCCGGGACCGGGCCATGATTCGGGCCTCGTCGCGGTCGAGTGCGTCCGGCTTCAGCAGGATGTGGTCGGGCACGCCGATCACTCCGATGTCGTGCAGCAAGGCGGCCACTTCGATCGCGTCGCGATCGGGCGAATCGAGTTCCATCGACCGGGCCCACGCCGAACAGGTCAACGCCACGCGCAAGGCGTGTCCCGCGGTAGGCGGATGCTTGCACTGCAAGGCGGCAAACAGACCGGACGCGGCACCGAGGCGAACCTGAACCACGCGTTCGTCGGCATCGGAACTCAAGATCGGCGGCGACGGAACGTCCCCAGGTGACGCGACCTGAGGCACCGGTGACGCGTCGTCGAGATCGTGAAGCAGGGAACCCAACTCCGACATCCAACGGTCCGTCGACACGGGACCGTCCGTCGACACGGGGGGCTGCCCCGAGGCGGGAGGTAAGGGTGGTCGAGTTGCCTTGCTGGGTGTTTTGGCCATCGGTGCCGATTTCGTGCTAGCAAGTTTCAAGTATAGAGACCCATCGCCTCGACTGCCGCCCCGGCGCGGCAACACACACATAATGTGTGTCGAGTACAACGTGGCCCATTTATGAAAACCTAGGTCACGTAAGGACTTTGGTCAAAATTGGGCAGCCCGACACCCGGTGTTTATACGGCCGGCGGCCCCACAACGTTGACCAACTGCAACAGCGTGGACATTTCGCCACGCACGATCGGTACAAGACGCCCGCCCACCGGCGCCCCTTGCCCGGCCTGAAGCGATCTGGTATCGTGGATTGTTTCAGCTTGGCGGCAAGCAAGCCCAACGGGAGTCTTCAATGAAGCTAGTTACCTACCAGAGCGATCGTGGACCACGTGTGGCGGGAGTGCGCAACGGCGGATGCGTCGACTTGAACAAGACCGACGTTCGCGTGCCGACTTGCGTCAAAGAACTCTTCGCACAGGGGCCCGAGGGACTCGCCATCGCTGCCGACGCGCTCGCCATCGGCGATCCGATGCCTACCGAAGAGATCAAACTAGTCCCGGCCGTCCCCAATCCGGAGAAGATCATCTGCGTCGGCAAGAACTACGCCGAACACGCCGCCGAGAGTGGCGGCGACGTGCCGTCCGAGCCGATCCTCTTCAACAAGTTTCCCACCGCCCTGCGAGGCGATTGGCAACCGATCGTACTGCCCGGCCTCAGCAACGAAGTGGACTACGAAGCGGAACTGGTCGTGGTCATCGGCATCGGCGGACGAAATATCCCCAGAGAGAAGGCGCTGGAGCACGTCGCCGCCTACTGTTGCGGCAACGACGTCTCCGCTCGCGACTGGCAAATCGGCAAGCCGGGTGGGCAGTGGCTGCTTGGGAAAACGTTCGACTCGTTCGCTCCGATCGGGCCTGCCCTGACCACCGCCGACGAAATCCCCGACCCGGGCAAGCTGCGGATCCAGCTTCGGCTCAACGGCCAGATCATGCAGGATTCGAGCACCACCAAGTTGATCTTCCCGGTCGACGAACTGATCGCCTACGCCTCGGCGGTCTGTACGCTCTCGCCGGGTGACCTGATCTTCACCGGCACACCGCCCGGCGTCGGATTCGCCCGCAAGCCGCCCGTGTTCCTCAAGCCGGGCGACACCGTCGAGGTCGAGATCGAGAAGCTCGGCACCCTGCGCAACCCGGTCGTGGGGGAGAAACCCTAGTGCCGACGGGTGGGTAAACCGAGATTCCTCTGGATCTTCGCCCCCTGTTGAGCTTAGAATGGGAAGTTGCGGTTGATCCACCCGGGCCGTATCATTACGCTACGGTGCTCTTGTGGTTGCTTTGGAGATCGTGATGACGAATCGTGTGGCCGAGAAAGGTTTGCGCCTACTGCTGGCAGTGTGGTTGCTGGCGGCGACGGTGTTTACCCCGTCGACGATCATCCATGCCCACGCAGGAGGTGGAAATCCGCACGATCATCCGCCGGCCGACCCGGGCCACCACCGGGACACCTCGCACCACGGGCCTCATGCGACGCCGGATCACCACGATCACCACAGTCACCACAGTCACCACGTGACGTCGGCGGGCGGCGACCGGCACGGGCACGTACGTTTTGCGCCGTTGAAAAGCCGCCCGTTTTCGCCCGATTCCCGACAGTCCGACCAATCCGAGGAAGAGTTGTCCGGCGACCGGCAGTGCATTCTTGCCGTTCGCTTGTCGGGCAATTCCCATAGCTTTTCTGGGGGGCTGCTTCTTCTCATATCGAAGCTTCCGTCGGTAGCCGATCACCGCAGTGATTCTGGCCCTATCGTTCGGTGTGGCGCGCGTCCCTGCATGGTCGGCGCACCTCCTCCTTTGTGTGAGATTGCGCGCCACGAGCGCTCGGGCGTGCTGCTCGTTTAGTCTCTTGCCGCCGAGGATTCTCGTTCCTCCGGTTTGCCGGGGCCACCGTTCTGCCCCGCGATACAGTCCTGCCGACGTAACGGCCGGCAAGGTAAGCCCGCTAAACACTGATGGAAACACCAGTCACTTCGTAGTTCTCACGTGCGTGGAGAAAGCACAATGACACTTAGCGAAAGAACATGGCAGCGTCCGGTACTGATCCTTGCCGGCATCGGACTGGTCGTCGCAGTCGGGTATTTCCTGATCGGCGGCGAACGGCTCAAAGCGTTTGTTGCAGGAGCGACACCGGACCATGCCGAGTCCGACGACTCGACGGCACACGGAGGAGGGCACGCGGGCCACGGCCACGGCGGGGGTGAGCCAACGGTCGCTGTCACCCTCTGGGCAGACCAGGTGGACATCTTTCTCGAACGGCCTTATCCCGTGGCGGGGAAGCCGGTTGAAATGCTGGCCCACGTAACGGTGATCGAGAACGGGAGTGCCGTGACCGCCGGCAGCGTCACGTTCGAGGCGACCGGTCCGGCGCAGGGCGTGGTCGAAGTTCGCGTCGACAAGCCGGCCCGCCCCGGCATTTTCATTCCCGAGGTGACCTTCCCCAAGCCGGGTGTCTACGACGCCCGATTGCACGTCGTGAGTAAACAAATCGAAGGCGGCCGTGAAACGATCGAACTGCCGAGCGTGGCCGTCTATGCCAATGCAGCCGCGGCGGCCGCCGCCGCCAAGGACGCCGAGGAAGACGAGCCGGCCGACGAGATCTCGTTCCTCAAGGAGCAGCAGTGGCCGATCGGCCTGTTGACGGTCGAGGCCAAGGAGCAGGAACTGATCGAACGCCTCGTCGTACCGGGGCGTGTGATTGTTGCCCCCGGGGCCGGTGCGGCGGTGACTTCACAAATCAGCGGCATCGTCTCCCCGCCCGCCAGCGAGCGTTTCCCGCGCGTCGGAGAACAGGTCCGCCAGGGCCAGATTCTGGCAGTGGTCGAACCCTCGATTGCCGGCGCCGAGGCCGTGCAATTGATCGCCAACCACGCCCAACTGCAAACGCTCGACGCCGATCTGGCCGTGAAGCAACTAGATATCGAAACGAAGATCGACGGCGCGAAGTTAACCTTAGCCCAGGCACAGGACGTCTACGATCGCAACCAGTCACTGTCCGAAAAAGGAATTACGGCCGGGAAGGACCTCCTGTTAGCCAAACACGAACTCGCTCAAGCGCAATCCCGGCTCGACGGCCTGCGCCAGACGGTGCTGCCCTATGCCGAAGCCCGGCAGCGGCTGGCCACGGTTCTCGATCGCCTGCAAGCACCCAACAACGCAGACAATCAGCGGGACGAGCTTCGCGTCGTCCTGACAAGCCCGATCGCCGGCACGGTTATGGAAGCAAACGCCACTGCGGGAGAACGGATCACCGGCGACCGGCAACTCTTCCGCCTGGCGAACCTGGAGACGGTCTGGATTGAAGCCGACGTATCGGAATACGATCTGGCACGCGTCGAGGGGGCCCCCGGCGCCAGTTACCGTCTGGCAGCCTACCCGGACGACGTCGTGCCGATCCTCGACGGTGTCGGCCGGCTGATCGACGTCGGTGCGGAGGTCGATCCCGATACGCGTACCGTACCCATTCGGTACGAGGTGGCAAACCGCGACGGCAGACTCCGCCTGGGGATGTTTGCCGATCTGCTTATCGAAACCGACCGCCGCGGACAGGCACTGGCCGTCCCCAAGGAGGCGGTGATTGATGAAGGCGGCGAGACGGTCGTCTACGTGCAAACCGGAGGAGAATCGTTTCAGCGGCAACGAGTCGAACTGGGAATCCGCGACGCGGATCTGGTGGAGGTTAGCGATGGCCTGCAACCGGGCCAGCGCGTGGCCACCCGCGGGGCCTACGCAGTTCGCTTATCGACGCTCTCCAGCAGCCTGCCGGCCCACGGCCACGCTCACTAGAAAATGACCTTGTGAAGTCCGCGTAACGTGCGCGCGGCTTAAAAACGGACAATTCGGTCGTGGCTGTAAGCCACGTTAGGAATCCCGATCATGATTACGAACCTGATTCGTCTTTCGCTTTCCAACCGGCTGCTGGTGGTGCTGGCGTCGGCCGGCCTGCTGGCGGCGGGGATCTACGTCTACGCGGGCAAGAAAATGCCGGTCGACGTCTTCCCCGATTTCACCGCGCCGACGGTAACGATCCTCACCGAGGCCCACGGCATGGCGCCGACCGAAGTGGAGACGCTCGTAACGTTCCCCATCGAGGCGGCCATGAACGGGGCGGCCGGCGTGCGCCGCGTCCGATCGTCGACGTCGCTGGGGTTCTCGGTCGTTTGGGTCGAGTTCGATTGGGGTACCGACATCAAGACCGACCGGCAGATCGTTGCCGAAAAACTCAGCCTCGTTCGCGGCGGCCTGCCACCGGAGGTCGATCAGCCGATCATGGCTCCGCAGGCCTCGGCAATGGGCGAAGTGCTCTTTCTAGCGCTCCGCTCCGAGAGCCGTTCGGCGTTCGACGTGCGAACCCTGGCCGAAACGACGGTCCGCCGCCGGCTGCTGGCCGTGGAAGGGGTTGCCCAGGTCACACCCATCGGCGGCGAGTTGAAGCAGTACCAGGTCGTTCTCTCGCCCTCCAGGTTGCAGGCCTACAAGATCTCCACGTCCGCCGTGAGTGAAGCCCTGCGCGAGACCAACGAGAACGCCACCGCCGGTGTAATGGTTGAAGGGGGCCAGGAATTCGTGGTCCAGGGTATGGGCCGAATCCATCGACTGGAGCACATCGCCGACACGGTGGTCACGGTCCGCAAGGGCGTGCCGATCCGCGTCGGACAACTTGGCCACGTCCAGATCGGACCCGCGCTGAAACGCGGCGACGGCTCCGCCATGGGGCAGCCCGCGGTCGTGCTGAGCATCACCAAGCAACCGCAAGTCAACACGCTCGAACTCACCAACCGGCTGGACGAGGCAATCGACGAAATCGAGGTCACCTTGCCCAAAGGGGTCACCGTCCATCGCAACATCTTTCGGCAGGCCGACTTCATCGAATCGGCCGTCGGCAACGTAAAAGAAGCACTCTTTCACGGCGGGCTGCTGGTCGTCATCATCGTGTTGCTGTTCCTGGGGAATCTCCGTGCCAGCGCGATCACGCTGATCGCGATCCCCATGTCGCTGCTAACAACCGTGTTGGTGCTGAAAGCCTGGGGTGCGTCGATCAACACGATGACTCTCGGCGGCATGGCCATCGCCATCGGTGCGTTGGTCGACGACGCGGTGGTGGACGTCGAAAACGTCTTTCGGCGTCTGCGCGAAAACGCCCGCCTGCCGGAAGATCGACGCCGCAACGCGCTGCAAGTCGTGTTTCACGGCAGCATGGAAATCCGCAATTCCATCGTGTTTGCCACCGCGATCGTGATCCTGGTGTTCCTGCCGTTGTTCTTCCTCTCGGGCGTGGAAGGCCGGTTGCTCCAACCGCTCGCGGTGGCCTACATCGTGGCGTTGCTGGCCTCGCTGGTCGTGGCCGTCACGATCACACCGGTGCTCTGCCTGATTCTGTTGCCGCACAGCAAGGCCGTCCACCGCGAAAAGGAACCTCCGGTAACGCGGTTGTCGAAGCGGATCTATCGGCCCGTGTTGAACCGGACCCTGAATCACCCTTGGCTGGTTGGCCTGGCCGCCATCACGTTGTTTCTGGCCGCCGTCTACTCGATCCCCGGCATGGGGCTCAGTTTCCTTCCGGAATTCAACGAGGGGTCGCTCACGCTGGGCGCCAACACGATGCCCGGCACTTCGCTGCAAGAGTCGAATCGCCTCGGCCGACAGGTCGAGGAGATCCTCATGTCGCACCCCGAGGTGGTCGCGGTCGGGCGAAAGACGGGCCGGGCCGAGTTGTCCGAGCACGCCTTGGGGGTCGAAGGGGCCGAGATCGAGGTCTCGCTCGACATGACCAAGCCCCTTGCCCGGGGCCTGCCCCAGCGAAGCAAGGAGGAACTGATGGCGGCGTTGCGCAACGATTTCGCGAGCATTCCCGGGATGAACATCGAAATCGGTCAACCGATCTCGCACCGGATCAATCACATGCTCTCGGGCAATCGTAATGCCATCGCCGTCAAGCTGTTCGCCCCGGAAAACGATCCGGCCAGTCTTCAGCGGCTACGGCAGTTGGCACAGATGGTCCAACTCGAAGTCGAGAGCGTTCCCAACGTCGTCGACCTCGTCGTCGAGCAACAGGCAGACATCCCCATCATGAAGGTGGCGTTCGACCGCGCGGCAATCCAGCGGCATGGACTGCGAATCCGCCAGGTCAGCCACGAGATCGAGCGGGCGTTTGCCGGCGAAACCGTTTCCAGCGTCTTCGAGGGCCGCAACGCCTTCGATCTGGTCGTGCGCGTCAGTCAACAGGGCCGCTTCGGCGAAGAGGACATCCATCGTCTGCCCATTTCGACCCCCTCGGGTGCCAAGGTGCCGCTCGGCGCGTTGGCCAAGATCGAGCGCGACGGCGGTCCTAATACGATCAGCCGCGAAAACGTGCAACGCAAAATCGTCGTAAGCTGCAACGTGGCCGGTCGCGACGTCGGCTCGGTGGTTGCCGACATTCGGCGGCGCGTGGAGAAAGCGGTCCCGCTGGGCGAAGGCCCCTATAGCGGGTATTACGTCCAGTACGGCGGGCAGTTCGAGAGCGCCGAATCGGCGTCCAACCTGCTGCTGATCCTGGGGCTCGCCGTGCTTGCCTGCATCTTCTTGTTGCTGCAGATGGTCTTCCGCTCCGTCGGCGACGCCGTGTTGATCATGCTCAGTCTTCTCCTGGCCATGATCGGCGGCATCCTGGGAGTGTATCTTTCCGGCGGCGTGCTATCGCTCGCTTCGCTGGTCGGATTCATCACCCTGTTGGGAATCGCCACCCGCAACGGGATCATGCTCGTCTCGCATATCCGATACCTGCAGACGCACGAAGGGGTCACCGATTTCCGCGAGGCCGTCCGCCGCGGATCGGTCGAACGGCTGGCCCCCGTGTTGATGACCGCACTGACTACCGGGCTGGGCCTGATGCCGCTGGCGCTGAGCGGCGGTCAGCCGGGTAACGAAATCCAGACGCCGCTGGCGATCGTGGTGCTGTGCGGCCTGTTCAGTTCGACGCTGCTGAATATGATCGTGGTCCCGTCACTGTTTCTCCATCTGGCCGGCCGCACACCGCCGAATGTTACCGAGTCCTTACAAACACCGCCGAATTTCGATCCGAATGTAGCTCTTGCCACGCCCGACTGTCACGTAGCAGCCTGATCAACCGCCCGTCGTGACCGGGGCGTAGAAAGAACGCGTCCGGCTCGTACCAGCACTCGATCTGCGCCACCGGCACCCGGCCCATGCGGATCTCTTCGTAACGGTTCCACTGCTCGCGCTCGAACAGGTAGAGCCGGCCGTCGATGGTGACCTTCCAGCCCGGGTATCCCTTCCAGATCAACGGCCCGCCCCATTCGCGATAGTTGTAGATTGTGCCGACGATGCCCGCCTTGCGCATGGCTTCCATCCCGACGAAGGGGAAATGCCCGTGGAACAGCGGAAATCCCGCCAACCGCGGCAATGCCAGCGCACCGATCAACACGATCGCGGCAACGCCCAGCGCAAACGACCGCCGTAGCGGTACGGCCGGTTTCGATGCGGCCTCGTCCGGCGTGTCGGAAGACGCCGGCCAGGCCTCGGCGATCCATCGCGACCAGACTGGCACCATCGCCACCGCCATGAACAGCGACAACCGATAGATCGGCAGGCTGATCGCCGCGGTCACGACAAACGTGGCCAGGTCCTCCAACCGAACGCGACGGCGGAGCACCCCCAGCAGCACGACCGAGACCCCCAACGCCACCCAGGCGAGTTTTGCCCCGGCGTCCAACGCTTTCGCGTGCCACAGGGGCATCCATTCCGAGGCCTCCAACTCGCGGGCGATCTGCGCGTTTCCGCCCGTGCTGTCGAAGATCGTCCAACCCATCGGCGTCGCCATGGCGCTGAGCACGGCCATCAACACCAGCCCGCTGGCCAGCCACGGTTTGTCGGCCTGCCGGTCGAACAGCCACCGCAGCCAGCCGGCGCCCGCCCGGGCACCGAAAACCGCCGCGGCGAGCATCCACGAAGGGTGCATGTTCTGCCAAACGACCAAGATCACCGCGGCGACGGCCAGTTTCAGCGCCGGGCGGAGCCGTATCTCCGCTACTAGCAGCAGCAACGCGAAGGCGAACAGTGCGAACGTCTGTGGCCGAACGTCGCAATGCGGCATCACAACCAGCGCCGCCAGAGCGACCGCCGCCAGACTGCCGCGCAACGACGTCTCGCGGTCCTTCACCGCCAGTGCCGCCGCCAGCAATGCACCTGCGAAGATCACTGCGTTGAGCTGGTGCAGCAACCGCCATGAACCGATCTGATGGACGACGGCGTAGACGACCTGTGCCGCCCAACCGATCGGCGGCACCGGATCCCCCGGGTGTGTCGACGTGAAGAGATCTTTACGAATCAGTTCCCCGCGTTCGAGCGTCAACTCGCCCGCCTTGAGCTGCCAGAAGAAGTCGACGTCGTAGATCGGCTTCGTCTGCAACAACAGCACGATCAGCCCGAAGAGGATCACCAGTGCGAGTTTGCGCCGCGACATGCCAATCACTTCCCCCGCTTCTTCTTCGCCACTGTCCGAGCCCCGTCCTTCTTCAACTTCTTCTGCAAGTGCGAAAACTTCGTCGCCGGCATCCGGGCGGTCTTTCGAGAGCTGTGTTTGCCTTTGCTCATGGCTGTGCTTGCCTTTGCTCATGGCCTGCTCACTACGGTCGCTACCGCCTGCTGCATGGCCGCTGCCAATCGCTCGGGATACCATCGGTAGACGAGGACCGGCTGCGATTTCGCGTTGCGCCCGGTCGCGTCGGGGAACTCACCCACAGGCCGGGCCGCCGTATCGATCAACCAACGCAACGTCCTCGTTCGCGGGCTGTCGTAGTGCAATTCCCGCCGCTCCAAAACGACGAAGGCCAGGCGTCGGTCGCAAAACGCCGCCCGGGCTTCTGCGTAAGTGTAGGTTCTTCTGCCGCTGTAGAGCCCGGTCAGTCCTCGGGTGTCGAGCACGGCACCGGGCACGTCGGTTTCGGCGGCCAGCCACGCGGCGGCCTCACGATGCCCCCGGCGGTTCTCGTGCAAACCGCCCATCACCTGCGGCAGGCAGGCCCCGCAAGCCACCGCCACCACGGCGTAGCGCAGCGGGGCCGCAAAACGGTCCGACGTCCGCCGCCCCAAGTCCAACGCACCATAGCCGGCCGCCGCCATGCCGGCCACGACCAGCGTCATCAGGTGCCGCGCGTCGAGGTAACCTTCCCGAGCCGCGAATCGGATGAGGGCCACCGAGAAGAGCACGAAGAAGACCTGCACGAACCGGTCGGCCGCACCCACCCCGTCGCGACGCAACGTCCACGCCCCATAGATCGCCAATGCCCCGATCCAATATCCGAAGGCGTCGGCCAGTTTCGTCGCAAACCGCCCGGCCGCCGCCGCGTAACCTCGCTGCCGCAAACTGATCGTCCGTTCCTTCGCGTCAAAGGTCGCCGCCTCTCCGTCGGGCAAACGCCACCGGTCTGCCTCAGCCGACGTCTCCTCCACTTCATGGCGTCCCAGAACTCTGGCAACCGCCGCCGAGGGACTCAACTCCCCCAGCGTCGCCAGATAGGGTCCCAACACGACGGTCGCCCCAAGCACGTATCCTCCGCCAGCCAAAGCCACGCTGCGCCACGGTCGCCGCCGCTTGGAAGAGAACTGCAACGCAACCATCGTCACAGCCAACGCCGCCGCCAACACCGCCACTTCCGCCCGTGCCAGCAAGGCCATCGCCGTGGCCGCCCCGGCAAGCGACAGCCAAAGCGCTGCTGGGTGGCTGGTGGCTGAGCGCAGCGGTGCCCCAGTTCCGGCTTCACTGGGGCACCGCTGCGCTTTGCCCCAGCCACCCGCTGCGAAGTATTCGAC
>JABMRB010001295.1 GCA_013202865.1 Candidatus Nealsoniibacteriota bacterium
ACCCGTTGGATATTGTCCTGCGACGGACGGCCGCTCTGGTGCAATACTATCGCGACGGGAAGCGGCTCGAGGCCGGTGTGCTCGACGGGTTTCAGAAGCGGCTCGGCGAACTGACGGCCGCGGCCGGCGCGACCGGCGACGCCGATGCTCGTAAGGACCTCTTCATGCAGGTGTGCCGGTTGCGACGGGAGGCCTCGCTGGCCAATCCGCTGTTGGACTTCGACGACGTCCTCTGCATGCTCGAACAGCCGGGCAACGCGCGGATCGTCGAGCAAGCCCGGGCGAGTTGGGGCGGACATGCCCGAGGCGGTGGACCGATTCTCGTCCGCAACTTCAAGTCGAATCCCACGATCGAAAAAATGCTCGAAGGGGTGAAGGTCGCTTCCGGGCCGTGGGAAGGCAAGGAGTTGACCGGGCTCTTCTCGGGATTGGAACTGAGCTTCGACGGCAAGCAGCTTCTGTTTGCCGCCACGACCGATACGGACGTGTGGCGGATCTTTCGGTTCGAGTTGGCCGACCGGCGGCTCGTGCAATTGACCGACGGGCCGCACGACGATTTCGACCCGTGCCTGCTTCCTTCCGGGCGGGTCGTTTTTACGTCGACCCGTCGCGGGGGCATCGGCCGATGTCTGCTGACGCCCAAGTCGCTGACCTATACGCTGCACTCGATGGAACAAGACGGCTCGGATATCGTGATGATGAGCTTCCACGAGACCAACGAATGGCAACCGAGCGTGAACCATGAGGGGATGCTCGTCTATACGCGATGGGACTATCTGGACCGCTGGTGGGCGTCGGCGCATCATATGTGGATGAGTTTCCCCGACGGCCGCGATCCGCGGAACTTCCACGGCAACTACCCGCTGCCCTGGTCGGCGTTTACCGACGACTTGCAGCCGGAAGAGTACGGCCAGAACAAGCTCGGCAGCGGCCGCAACGATCGGCCCGACGCGGAAGTTTCGTTCCGCGCTGTGCCCGGTTCGGCGAAGTATACGGCAGCGGCCGTGGGGCATCACGAGGGTTTCTCCGGGAGCCTGGTGATGATCGATCCGCGGATCCCCGACGACGGGATGATGTCGCAGGCCAAGCGGATCACGCCCGAGTATCTCTTCCCGGAGGTCGAGAACCCGGCGTCGCACACCTACGGCACGCCGTGGCCGTTGAACGAGGATTTCTATCTGTGCAACTTCAACCTGGGGCTGTACCTGCTCGACCGGTTCGGCAATCGGGTGGTGATCCACGAGCCGGGCAACGGGCCGTATCGGATGCGCGATCCGTTCCCGTTGCGTCCGCGCGCGACGCCGCCGACGATGCCCGTCAAAACGTGGCAGGGCAAACGTGCGTCGCTGGCCGATCATCGCCGGGCGACGATCAAGGTGATGAACTGCTACGTCAGCGACATCCCGCTGCCTAAGGATATTAAGGTCAAGTGGATGCGGATCATTCAGGTGATTCCGCAACTGCGCACGCAGATCAACGGGCAGGTGATCAAGTATATGTCGTTTGCCGACGAGTCGCTCGGGCGGATTCCGCTGGGTGTGGTGCCGGTCGAGGACGACGGGAGTATCTACTGCGAGGCACCGGTCGGCAAGACGCTCTACTTCCAACTGCTCGACGAGAAGGGGATGGCCGTGCATTCGATGCGGTCGGCCACCTACGTTCACCCGGGCGAGCAGATGAGTTGCGTCGGGTGCCACGAGAACAAGTGGGAAGCGATGCCGCCGATGCGCAGCCCAAAGGCGTTTCAGCGGCCGCCGTCGAAGCTCGTGCAGGAGGTGGCCAGCGGGGCGATGCCGTTCAACTTCCACAAGCTGGTCAAGCAGCCCGTGTTCGATAAGAAGTGTGTGGGGTGCCACAAGGATCATCCTAAGGCGCCGGACATGAGTTACCAGTCGCTGGCAAAGAACCACCTGGCATGGGGTCTGCCCGGCGAGATCGGCATGCGGATGCTGGGCACGGGCGGGTCGCGAACGACGCCGGGGCGGTTCGGTGCCCATGTCTCCGGGATCATGAAATCGCTGAGGACGAAGGAGTATCACAAAGATCTCGATATGTCGGACGACGACTTGCGTCGGCTTACGCTCTGGCTCGATCTGAACTCGAACTACATCGGCTGGATCGGCGAAGACATGGAACAGATCGAGGCCCAACGCCGTGGCGAGGACGTCTGGCCGCCGATCGACGTCGACCCGTCGAATCCGACCGGCGTGGAGAATGACTACCCGACGGTCTCGGCCGCCGGATCGTAGTAAATTGGCAATCTTTGGGGTAGTGGCCTATAATTCTGGGGACGGCGTGCGCCGTTTAGCGGTCGCCGGCACGGCGACGAACGGCCCAGCATCGCCGTGCCGGCGACGGCTAAACGATGTCCCCGCGAGTTCCGCACAACCTCAACCGTGAGACCCTTACCATGACGATTCGCTCGAAGGCCGCGTTGGCATTGTTGCTCTTGTTTTCGATTGCCGGTCGGCTGTCGGCCGACGATCGCGTGTTCCACCCGCGGCACGTCGCTAAGCTCAAGAGCGTTACCTCCGCGACGATCTCGCCCCGCGGCAAGCAGGTGGCTTATACGCTGGCCGTGCAGCGGAACCCTTTGGACGGCGACAACGGATCGGCCTACAGCGAACTGCACGTGACCGACGTGCAAGGCAAGTCGCGGCCTTTCATCACGGGCAAGGTGAACGTGTCGAGCGTGCAGTGGACCCGCGACGGACGAACGATCGCCTTTCTTGACCGGCGCGGCGACGACGAGCATACGTCGCTCTACACGATCCCGATCGACGGCGGCGAGGCCCGGCGCCTGTTGACCCACGACGCGAGCGTCCACGACGTGCAATTCAGCGCCGACGGCAAGCAGATTGCCTTTCTAGCCACTGAGCCGATCGCAAAACAAGCACAGGAATATCGCGACAAGGGCTTCAATCAGGAACTCTACGAGGAGGACGACCTTCCGACCAAGGTCTGGATCTCGGCGGCCGACGGATCGGGCAAGCCGCGGGCACTGGAACTGACCGGCTCGGCGTCGTCGGTGCGGTGGAACCCCTCGGGGCGGCAACTGGCCGTGGTGCTCGCCCCCACGCCGCTGGTCGACGACAGCTACATGTTCAAACGGATCTCGATTGTCGACGTCGACTCGGGCAAGGTCGTCGAGCGGATCGAGAACGCCGGCAAGCTGGGCCAGATCGACTTTAGCGGCGACGGGAAACACCTGGCAATGATCTCCGGCGTCGACATCCACGACCCTAAGGACGGACGGTTGATGGTTGTGGCCCTGCCCGGCAACGGCAAGCCGCGTGATCTGATGCCGCAATACGAGGCACACGTCACGTCGTTTCGTTGGAAAGACGACCGGACGCTACTGTGGGCGGCCGGCGAAGGCACCGCAACGACGGTCGGTACGGTCGACTTGGATGGGCAGCGCAAAGTGATCCTCTCGGGCGATAAGCCGATCGTGGGGCTCATTTCACTTGCCGGGGACGGGCGCACCATGGCGACGGTCGGCCACACGGCGACTCATCCGGGCGAGGTGTTTCTGCTGAGCGACGGCAAGGCGGCCCGGCGGTTGACCGACAGTAATCCGTGGCTGGCGAAGATGCGGTTCGCCCGGCAGGAAGTCGTGCGGCACAAGGCACGCGACGGATTGGAACTCGAGGGCGTGCTGATCTATCCGTTGAACTACGAGGAAGGGCGCCGCTATCCGTTGATTCTGGCCGTACACGGCGGGCCCGAGTCGCATGTGAGCAACGGCTGGATTACACGCTACAGCCGGCCCGGGCAGTTCGCAGCCTCGCGGGGTTTTGCGGTCTTCTATCCCAACTATCGCGGCAGCACGGGCCGGGGTGTGGCCTTCTCGAAGCTCGGCCAGGCCGATGCGGCCGGCAAGGAGTTCGATGACCTGGTCGACGCCGTCGATCATCTGGCTGCAATCGGGCTGGTCGATAAGCAGAAGGCGGGCATCACCGGCGGGTCGTACGGCGGCTATGCGTCGGCCTGGGGCGCGACGTACTACTCCGACCGGTTCGCGGCCGCGGTGATGTTCGTCGGCATCAGCGACAATATGTCGAAAGTGGGCACGACCGACATCCCCGAGGAGATGTATCTGGTCCACCATCGCAAGCGGCTCTGGGAAGACTGGGACTACTTCCGCGACCGCAGTCCGATCCGTTACGTTCAGCGGAACCGCACGCCCACGCTAATCATGCACGGCAAGGCCGACCCGCGGGTGCATCCGTCGCAATCGATGGAGCTGTATCGCCACCTGAAGACACTCGACCAGGCCCCGGTACGGCTCGTGTTCTATCCGGGCGAAGGTCACGGTAACCGTCGCGCGGCGGCCCGGTTCGATTACAGCCTGCGGTTGATGCGCTGGATGGAGCGCTATCTGCAAGGCCCCGGCGGCGACGCCCCGGTGGGGCAGTTCGATTACGCCAAGGAGTATGGGGAGGAGTAGTCGGACTTTCGTCATACAAGCTCGAAGCGCAAGCGAGTGGATCAATTACGAGTAGATCCACTCGCTTGCGCTTCGAGCTTGTATTTGTCGCATGTCCGTCAAAAGTGGCGCTGTCCAACTAGGGGGGTGAGTATCTCACGGTCGCCGCATTCCGGCTACTACAGCCGCCCCCCCTCTACTGGGCCATTTCGGAGATATTTTCCATTTCGGCTGTAACGAATCGGGGTTCGGCGGTCAATATATCTACAGACAGGCGTTCTCGTGGCTGCGCTGCTTGAGTCAGTTGCCCGGTGGGTGTGCGGCGGCATGCGAGGAAGCGGGGACATCGTCTTGGGTTTTCGTCGAAATTGGGTTTCGGCGACCCGCGTGCGACTATCAACACGAGTTGAGGGGAATTGAAATGGGATTTGCTAGTTCTTTCGGGCGTGGTGTATTCGGCTACCGACGTTGCGCCGGGTCCCTTCTTCTTGCGATTGGGTTGATGCTCATAACCGTTTGCGAGGCGCCAGCGGCCATATTCACGGTGAACGATGCAGACTTCGACGCCAATGTCTACGATTTCCACTACTACAACGACCTGAATAACACCCTCGTTTCCGCCACGGTGATAAACGGGGTCAACCAGGGTATTTCCGATCCTACGCGGACGAACAACGGCTGGTACAATGGCGACCAGGACGGTAGCGGTTCGGGGGCCGTCAAGTATTGGAAATCGACATCCAGTCTGGCAGGCGACCTGACGATGGCGTGGGATTTTTCGGACGTTACTGGAACCATTAAGTCGATCGAGTTGAAGACCGAACACCTCATATTCCAGTTCAACCCATGGATTTCGCACGCGACGGGCGACCAGGTATACGGTCAGATTGCTACACCGAGCGCATTTGGCGCCGGCGTCTATACCGACCTTTATCGCGAAACCGCGGATAATCTGGCTGGCGTAACGGGGTCGAACAGCTTGTTCGACGTCACTTCGTCGGTTTCGTCCGGTTGGCTCAACGATCCGGGGCTGCTGGAACTGAAGCTGGGATATATCAAGCAGAACCTCGATATTCCTACCCGGCACATTCAGGTCTTTCGCGACAACACCGGCATCGGAGACGACGGTTTCGTGCTTCGGGTCACGCTGGACTCGAACGACACCGTCCCCGAACCCTCCGCCATCCTAATCTGGTCCCTGCTCGGCATCGTCGGTATCACGGTAGGCTGGTGCCGACGGCGACGCCAAGCCGCCTGATTCGGTTTCCAGATTACGAAAGAACGAATCCCCGCGCCACGCTCGGCGCGGGGGCTTTATACGCCGTCATCGGGCAGCGAATCTCCGTGGGCTTTCACCCTCGGCTATGGGGGAATGAGGAGGTTGCGTTCTGGTGTGATTCGTGACAACGAGTCAGGGTTCTTTCGGCGCCGCATCGCGCAATTCTCCCAGCAGTTGCCAGCAGAGGAGTTGCATCCGCGGCAAGTGGAAGGGGCCCTTGAAGTGATTGCCCTTTAGTGAGGTGGAAAGCCGGCCGTCGCGGTGAAGGTAGCCGTACCACTCGCCGTGCTGCGGATCGGGGAAGTGGGCGTAGGCCCAGTCGTGGGCTCGGCGGTGCCAATCGGCGTATTTCTCGTTGCCGGTGAGCCGATAGGCCAGTAGCGTGGCGATCAGGGCCTCGTTCTGCGGCCACCAGAACTTCATGTCGTGCCAGTATTCGGTGCAAGGCAGGCCGCGGACGTCGCGGTAGTAGATGATTCCGCCGTACTGGTCGTCCCAGCCGCGTTGCCACGACCAATCGAGGATCGTGCAGCCGAGCTCGATCAACCGCCGGTCGCCGCCGCGGTGCCTCGCTTCCTGTAAGATGAACCATGCCGCCTCCAGGGCGTGCCCCGGACACAGCATCCGGCCGGCGAACGTGTCGGAGAACTCACCGTCCGGGCCGACCGATTCCAGCACGGCCTCGAACTCACGGTTCATGAAGTCCCGCTCGATCTCGTCGATCGACCGGTCGATCCACTCATTACATATCGGCTCCTCGACCTCTGGTCGGCGGACCTCCCTGACCGCCTCGCGCAAGACCTGGGCCGTGGCGATCAGGATCATCGGCATCCCCAGACCCTTGAGTTGCCGCGTGGCGGGGATCGTTTTCGGCTCGAGCAATCCGGGCGTCGTATGGTAGCGGATGATCAGGCGAAACAGATCGAGCGCCTGCCGAGCGTACTGCGGTTCATCGGTGGCCATGGAGTAGGCGGCCAGGGCGATCACGGCGAACGTTTCGGTGAACAGGTACCGCCGCTTGCGTAACGGCCGACCCTGTCGGTCAACAAGAAAAAACATCCGCCCGTCGGCGTCGAATCCGTGCCGATTGATGAACTCGACGCCGTGCCGGGCCAGGTCGAGCCACTGCTCGTTGGGCTCAACCTCTCGGTACAACGTCGCCAGCAGCCAGGTGAACCGACCATGGATCCACATCGGTTTGTCCGTGTCGATCACCGAGCCGTCGCGTCCTAGCGAGAAGAGGAACCCGCCGTGCTGCCGGTCGACGCAATGGTCGATCCAGAAAGGCAGCGTATCGTCGAGCAGTCCGTCGCGATAGACGCGCGTGAGTCGGTCGATTTCGTTGGTTGTGAAGGGCATTACTCGATCAGTTCACCACCCGCGTCGACGTTCTCCTTGGTGAAACACCTTGACGGCAGCGTGATCTTCTTGGGGACTTCCTTGCCGGCGAGGATATCCACGGCTCTGTTGATCACCTCGGCGCCGCCGGTGGGATTGAGGAACGAGACGTCGAGAATGCCTTGCTTCACGTAGGCGACCCCTTCATGGGGCAGCGCGTCGATACCGACGAAGAGGATGTCCTTCTCGCGACCGGCGGCCTTGGCGGCCAGATACGCGCCGTGGGCGCCCGGATCGTTGTGGGCATAGACTGCGTCGATCTTGTCGTGCCGGGCCAGGGCCGATTCCATCTCCTTGCGAGCGTCGGGTTCCAGCCACTTCATATCGGCGTCGAAGATGACGTCCATGCCGCCGTGGTCCTTGATTGCCTCGCGGAACCCTTCGTGCCGCTCCTGGCCGGGAGTGGAAGTCATCAGGCCCTTGAGTTCCACGATCTTGCCCTTGCCGCCGAGCTCCTTGACAAGCCACTCGCCGGCGCAGCGTGCGAGCATCTTGTTGTCGACCCCGACAAAACACGTGTACTTATCGCCGACGATCGCCCGATCGAGCACGATCACGGGAATGC
Source organism: Candidatus Nealsoniibacteriota bacterium (assembly GCA_013202865.1). GTDB lineage: Bacteria > Planctomycetota > Planctomycetia > Pirellulales > Thermoguttaceae > JABMRB01. The sequence continues at coordinate 7,672 of JABMRB010001295.1, forward strand.
CGGCATTGATGGCCTTGCCGACCGGTTCGGTCAACGGGACGGCTTCCTTGGGGGTGATGATGATCAGATCCACGCCGGCGGTGATAAACTCCTCGACGTGAGCACGCTGTTTGAGCGAGTCGTTCTGGGCGTCCTTGAACTGGACCTTGATGTCCGGGTGTTTCGCGGCGGCGGCCTCGACGTCCTTGTTCATCTGCACCCGCCAAGGCTCGCCCAGGTTGCACTGGCTGAAGCCGATCGTGAACTTTGCCTTGCCGTCGCCAGAATCCGACTCACCGCAACCGGTCACGGCCGCCAAGAATACGATTGCCACAGCGAGATAGCGTCGCGAGAAGGTACTGAGCATGCCGAATCTCCTTGTCTATTGTCGGGATGACGGGCTATCGCCCGCGTCTCTGGATCAACACGGCGGCCACAATAATCACTCCGGTGAGCATTAACCGCCAGGCTTCCTGTACGGCGTTGATGCTGAGGATTTTTTCAAGATACCCGATCGTCAGTGCGCCGATAAGGGTCAGCCCGATGCCACCGCGTCCCCCCATCAGGCTGGTTCCGCCGATCACAACGATCGCGATTGCCGAGAGTTCGTAGGTGGAGCCGGCCTCGGGATGGCCCATGGTTGCCTGGGCGGCGTGGCAGATGCCGGCGATGGCCGCGAGCACTCCGGCAGCACCATAGGCCATGATCTTGGCCCGGCGTACCGGGATTCCCGACAGCCACGCCGCCTCCTCGTTGCCGCCGATCGCGTAGAGCTGCCGCCCCCACTGATGCCGCGCCAACAGCAGCCACGTCACCGCGGCGCAGCCCAAGAAGATCACCGTCACCATCGAGACTTGGTCGCCGAGGACACGGGAGTTGATCAGCCGCACGATTTCCGGTACGTACAACGTACGCTCGGGAGTGAGGACCATCATGGGGACGGTCTGGTTCTCGGTGATGGTTTTGGCCAATCCCCGGGCAAAGACCATCATCGCCAGTGTGGCGATAAACGGCTGGATTCTGAAAACGGCCGTCAGCGTTCCCGATACGACCCCGCACGACCCACCGATCACCAGGCACCAGAAGACGGCGGCCCACGGCGACAGCCCCGAATGCATGACGATCAGTGCAAAGCAAACGCCGACCAGTCCCAACACGCTGCCGACCGACAGATCGATGCCGCCGGTGACAATGACCAGGCACATCCCGCAAGCCAAGATGCCGTAGACCGACACTTGTCGCAGCGCATCGCGGTGGGTGTCGGCCTTGAAGAATGCGCCCTCGGCGTCGAACAGTGCTCCGAGATAGAGCACCAGCAGCAAGGCGAGCAAGGCGGGAGAGACCGGCCCGCGCAGGAAGCGAAGCAGACGGTTTCGCGATTCACCACCCGTCTGAATCGAGTGCAGGGCGGCGAAAACACCGAACACGCCCGTCACGTAGAAACCCAGGATCTGGCCGGCCAAGGCATGACCGGTAGCAGGGCTGAAACAGCGACACGCCGCCGCACCAAGGAACCCAACGGACGCCAAGATGACGGTGAATCGTTTCAAGATCTTCGCTCGCTTTCCCGGCATTTAGCCCCGGGTGAATACACCCGGGGTTGCCTTGGTTTGGATGGGCTCCCCGCGGGTGTGTTCACCCAGGGCTAAATGACAAGCCCATGTTGCCGAAAGCTACTTGGTCGCCTTGAGGATAATCTCGTCGATCCCAAACATATACGCCTCGATCGCCTTTTCGTTGGCGCCGAGGATCTCGACGGTCAGCTTGTGCTCGCCCGGCGTGATTAGGTGCGTGCCCAGCGAGATCGGGCCGCTGGGGATGACGCCGTCGTTGTAGAGGTCGATCTGTTCGCCGGCCGGCTTGCCGTCGAGTTGGAACCGCACGACCGCGTAGTCGACGGCCTTGGTCAACGTGACGACCACGTCGTAGTTGCCTGCCTTCTCAACGCTGAGCGCCAAATCGAGCTTATCGCCCGGCTTGGCACCGGTCCACCAGAGTTGGTTGTTGTTCTTCCACTTGTCGGCGCCGAAGTTGGCCATCCCCTGCGTCTGGATGTTGCCGACGGGCTCGCCGAGAATCTTGAATCCGCCGCCGCGATACGGAGCAGTCACGTAGTAGCCGTGCCGCTGGTCGAGCGGCGTGGGGGCGATCCCGTCGGCTTGGCCCGGGGCGAGGTAGAAGCAGGGCACGCAGGCGTACATTGTGCCGCGCTCCTCGTTGGTGTAGTATTTCTCGATGCAGCCTTCAAACGACTTCTGGAACGGCACGTTGTCGGCCACGTGCCACCGTAGCACCGACTGGTGGCCGCGGTTGTTCTGCGTCATCGACTGGGCATGGAACGGCCGCTGGAACAGCGCGGGATGACACCAGGCGTAGCCGAAGTAGTCCTCCGAGCCGGTGCCGATGGTCGAGGGGAACTTCTCGCCGTCGACGAAGAACTTCTCGTCGCCCTCGCCCCACCAGCCGCCGCGCGGGTTCCACACGTGGAGCATGACGCCCACGAAGCGGCCGCGGCCCTGGGTGCGGAGAAGCGTCCAGTCGGGCCAGCGGTCCTTCGGCAGGGGGAACACGTCGCGGTGCCACTTGCAGTGGAAGTGGCTCA
>JABMRB010001296.1 GCA_013202865.1 Candidatus Nealsoniibacteriota bacterium
GAACGAGACGCCGGGAGTCCGTATGCCCCCGGCGGGCTCGCGGATGATGAACTTTTCTTCGATCCCGGTGACGGGAAAGAGCATGTCGCGGGTGATGGGCCGCTGGGGCGTGCCGATCATCAGGGTGCCCCCCACCCAGACCGACGCCTTGCCTTCTTGTTTGGCGGTCGTCTCGACGCTGATGCGCGCATCCTGCAGCAGTACGACAGTCGCCTCGGGTTGGATCGCAAAGCAGGCTCGTAACCCTGGCGACAGGTAGCTACCTTCCGAGATGATCAGCGTGCCCTCTCCGGTGACGCGAAACTGATCGTTTACATGGTTCTTTCCGATGATCTCCAGCGTTCCTTCGGGGGCGGTCTGGTAGCAGCCCCATTGCGAGATCCGCCAGTCTGCCGGATCCACCCGTTGCGGCGCCGTTTCTCCCCTTCCCGGTCTTCTGAGCCTCATCCCGTCAAAACGAAGAAACCGATGCACGCCGGGCGCGGGGTTGGCGTACTTGCCAAACCAGGGTGCATGCATTCCGCTGCCGTCCTTCATCCACAGGTTGCCGGTAACGGTGTACGTGAGGAAGAATTGCGAGTTGCTCTCGATGGTCATGTGGCGGCAGCGCCACTGGGGCCGGTCGCCGACGACCTGGTAGCAGATGTCGGCCGCAGGCAAAAGGATGTCGGCGACCGGGACGTCCGCGGCCTTGGACTCCACGCCAATCGGCGGCTGGAAGTACGGTCTGCCGGTTTCGTCAAGCCAATTGGCCGCGACAAAGCGAGAGCCCGATTCACCGGGACGCCGCCAGACCATCAACGGGGCCTTGGGCCAGTTCTGCTTGCCGTAGTTGCCGATCTGCCCTGTGCCCGGGACGTCCGCCCAAAGGGCGTCGACCTCACGGAGTTGCTGCTCCGCGGGCGTCAGCGTGCGCTTTGGATAGTATTCGGTCCGCTTGCCGTCGATCTCGACCGCGCACACGCACGCAAGATCGAACGACTGCGCAATGCGGTTGCCCTTGGAACGCACGACCAATCGGTCACCCAGCGGGAAGAGTACTTCGCACTCGGTACTCAGGCCGTCGACGAACTCGACGGTACCGAAACCGCCCTGGAAACTGGTGATCTCGATCTCCGAGTAGATCGCATCGCCGGACGCCACGCAGTGCTCGCCGAACGTCGCGGCCGCCAGGGCCGTTCTTGCCGCGGTCGGATCGGTCGACGCGATGCCGCCGGCGCGGAGGTAGTCGATACTCACCTTGCCCAAGTCCACCTGATTTTCCAGGAAGATCGAGACGCCCTTGTTTGCCGCCGTCTCGTCGGGATTGCCGGCCGTGATGGAAAGCACGCCTAAGTTGCGGACCTCGGCCGTGGGGCCGATGTAAAGCCCGCCGGGCTGATTGAGGAACGTGCCATCGCCCTCGGCTGCGGTCAGTTCGATGACGGCCGGGGCGTCGGGGCCGTCGCCGGCTCCGTCGATTTGGAGCAGGCCCTCGACTCGCATGTCCGGGATGATATCGTCCGGCGGGTTGACTCGGCCGATCCGCGAGCCGGCCTGCATTTCGAGAGCGGCCTTGTCCCGGACCCAAACGTGCGCCTCTCCCCGCCCGAACCCGTGCTTGCGGAGTTTCTTCAGGTCGATCCGCGCCTGGAGCGTGGCATGGATCCTAAGGCTGGTTCGCGGTGCCAGGACAAGCCGGCCCGACTCGACGGTTACCCCGTCGACCAGATCGTACTGGCTCGCCATGAAGGTGACACTTGCCCCCGGGGCCTTGCTTATCAAGAGGCTTCTCCCGAGCGGTTCGGGGCTCTTGCCCATAGAGAACCACGTGTGTTTGCCGCCGACGAAGTGCAAATGCCCGTAGATGTACCCGCCGTCGTTGACGGTTACGTTTCCATGAATGTCGATGGGCGTGTCGTCGTCCGGCCAATCGCTGGTGACGGGTCTGCCCATTGAGGCGCCGATCCCGCCGTCGAGCGCAGCGCCCGCACCGATGGTTATGTGCCGGCAAGCTAAAGTCGGGGAGCCCGATTGTCCGCTCTCTTGCCGCTGCTTAGCGCGAACCATGTATCCGACAATGTAGGATTGGCCGGCCGGCGCGTCGGGCAGGATCAGGTCGGTGCTTGCGTCGGGCCCGGCGTCGGCCGGTTTGCCGTCCTTGCCTGCCGCGTAGTCTTCTGCCGAGACGTACTCTGTCCAGTTGCCGGGCTCCAGAGCCGTGCCGCCTTCACCAGGTTTACTCCAGACCAGTGTGCGGACCTGTGGCCATTGCTCTTTCAGACATGGCGCGTCGTCGGCAAGTCCCGACCAATGATTGGGGCCCTCGGATGCACGGATGCCGGCGGCCGTTAGGATCAAAACAGCCAATGCGAAGCTGAAACGGAACGTCTTCATTCTGAGTGTCTCCTCGTTGCTGGTTGTTCAGTTCCCAATCAAGCCTGCCCGGTTCAGCAAAGTTGTATTCACCGCAAGAGTCTCAAGCAAAGGATAGAATCACTGGAGGGTTATCATCTGGTGGCGGGGGGTGTTTTCTTCGATGGTCAGTTTCTGCTCGCGAACCGTGCCGTCGGCCAGGCGCAGCCGCAGGGTGTAGTTGCCCGGCTCGCGCACGGCCAAGGTGAACTCCGCCGGGCCGCAACAACCGACGCCCACGTTGGTGCCGATCCAGCGATGCGTTATGGGTTTTCCGTTGTCATCGAGCAAGGTCAGGCGGCAACCTGTCACGCCTTTGCTCAGCGCCGGTTTAACTGTCACGATTCGGGTCTGAATCTGCTTGCGGATATCGTGCGTGGTGCTGACGTCGGCCTGCTTGGGGCGATCCGTCAGGGTCTCGTTCAGCAGCAACTGTAGTTTGCCGTCCTGGCCGCCGATAAGAACGTCCAATGCGCCGTCGCCGTTTACGTCGCCCACGGCCAATCCCCAAGCCGGTTGGTTGTAAACGGCAGGCGGAACTACTTTGCCGCCACGATATTTCTCCGGCAGCATGAACGAAGCGTAGCCGCGATTGGATACGTAGAAAGAGGATATCCCCTTGCTACGACTGGCGGCGTACAGATCGACCGTGCCGTCGGCGTTTAAGTCTTCGGCCACGGCCATCAACAGGCCGGCTACCGGGTCCTGGATTTCGTTGCCCGAGCTTGTCACGTCCACCAAGGCGCCGCCGTCATCCTCGCGAACTAATGCCTTGCGGTCGTCGGCGACCAGATAGACACTCGGGCGGGCAGGCCGGGTGATGGTCCCGAAAGCCGCCGTGCCTCCGTCGAAATCCATGTCCCCGTCGGCGGCGATCTCGGACGGCTCGAAGATGCCCGAAGCATTCTGCCAGAGCAGATAGCCCGGCCCGGCCACGTAGATCAGATCGCTGCGGCCATCGACGTCCCAGTCGCACACTTCAAAGTAACCGGTTAGCCCCTCGCCGTTGCTTTCGTCCGTCAGACCGGCCGCTTCGGTGATATTCTCGAAGGCACCGCCTTGGCGGCCCGGGTTGACGTACAACGCCAATCCCTCATCCCGGCAAGAGGCTACCACGTCCGGATACCCATCGCCGTTGTACTCCATGAAGGCGGCGCTGAGACACTCGCCCTGATGGGGCACGTCATTTCCCTTGGTAAACTTCCCGCTGGCTTGTCGATAGATCGCGCCGTCCAACAGCAGGTCGGCGTCCCCGTCGGCATCCACGTCCGCGACGCTGCAACTGACGCTCTTTGTCCCGGCCAGGCCCGCCTGTTCGGTCTGATCGGCGAACTCGCCCCGGTCGTCCTGGATGAACAGACGGTTGCCCGCGTCGCAGCATGCCAGCAGATCGCACCGACCGTCGCCGTTGAAGTCGTACATCGCCACGCCCCGGACGGGCCGTTGCAAGCCGGCGATGGTCTTGGCCGAGAACCGCGTCAGTGGCACGGCCGGGTAGTACGCGACGTTCTTGGCGGTCTCCTCCATGAGTTCCCACAGGCTCTCGGGCTCGCCGTTGAACGTGCCGAACATGATCTCGCTACTGGACGGGTCCACGCCTTTGTCGGCGTTGGACAAGACCTCCCACTTGCTGTGCGAGCCGGAAACCGTCGCCAGATACCACACTCCCCCGCCGACGTAGTAGAGGACGTCGTTCTCGTGACGAATGCGTTTCTTGCCGACGTACGCGACGATCTTCTGGCCCTTGCTCAGCGACAGGATCGCGCCGGCAAGTTCCTCGGACTTTATCGTCAGCGTGATCTCCGTGGCGTCGAAGTCACCTTTGGCGACCCCCTCGAGCTTAAGCACGGCCGTCCGAGCCCTCGTGTCGATGGCCGTCACGCGACACGCCACCACGTTGAGGTAGCGATCTCCCAGGTGCGACGGCTGAAGCTTGGGATTGATGACGGCACGGGTGCTGGATGCAACGGCCAGGCCCGCCAGAACGGCTATCAGCAGTCTTCTGTTGTTCATCATTCGTATTCTCTCCTACTTCGCAGCCCTCCCGACACCGACCATCGACCAGATCAGTATAACTCGCTAGGGTTACGCTTACAACGCGTGGAGGATCGTATGCACCGCGATGCAACGTGTGCATTCGCTCGGTCGCCGCCGGCCAGATGGAACACGGACGGAAGAGGCGCCCGTGGGCTTTGGCATCACGGATTTGCCGAACGGGTGCAGGAAGTGCAGCAGATTGTGCAGATCGATCTTCCAATAGGCCTCGGTGTAGGTCGACAAGGGCAGGTCCTTGCGGGCTTGCTCGCGAGCGACGCCTTGTTCGAGCCGTTGCTGGTACACGTCACGTGCCTGCCGCTGGAAGGCGGCCTCGGCGTCGGAAAGCTCGGCCCCCACCGCAACGCCCAACTCGCTCTCGCTGCCCTGGCGATTGGACGTCGACTGGCCCCGCCACTGATCGCCACGCGTGCGTGCGGCCGCGTCGATAGCCACCGAATAGCGGGTGCTGTACTCGTTGATTGAGGCGGTCCGGTGCCGAATCCACTGCCGCCAGCAATCCATTGGCACACGGACCAGCAGTTTGACCTCCGCCATCTCCAGCGGCGTCGTGTGACGGTGCCGCATCAGGTAGCGGATCAACGTGCGATCATCGGAAGTCTTCTGAGTCCCTTGGCCATAGCTGACCCGGGCGGCTTGGACCACCGACTCGTCGTCGCCCGGTAGAGATTGCCGGCGAGTCAGCCAATTGTTGTCAAGGTGACAAAACCGCCACCGCCACCGCGCCGGCCACAATCAGGAACAGAACCAGCAGGGCAACCCTGCATACTAACCGGCTTGTTCGGCGGCTAGAATCCACCGTCAACCGACACCTGCGTTGACGGTGATCGGGAACTAGAACCAGGATCAACAAGGGGTGCATCCCAATTCTCCCTTCTCCGGCCAGTGTTGCCACGGGCGGCCAGGGCCAGGCTGCCGAGGGTTTTCCCGGCGGCCCGACCCGGCAATCCGGCTCGTCATGGGAAACGTCGTGCGTTAGATACTGCCGTCGCCGACCAGCCGGGCGAAATGCTCGAACGAACGGTCGTAGCTCCGCTCGCCTTCGGCCGAGAAACAGCAGCCGGGAAGCTGACGGGACTTGAGGTGATAAGCGATGCAGTCGCAGCAAACGCCCTTCCGCGGGCAAGGATCGTAGCTGCACGTGCAGTGTTCGAGGTTCTGTTCTTTCTTGCATTCCATGGAGAGATCCTCAGTTCATTTCGACGGTGATTTCGACGCTGACGCCTGTTGGTACGGAACAAGTCGGCCGGATCGGCTCATCACGATCATTGTCGCCCAAACCGCCCGTAGCGTCAATTCCCCCGCCGACAGTGGTAGGGTGGGTCGAGGCACGAGACCCACGCGTTGCGATGATGGTCGCCTTTTCCCGCGTGGGTCTCGTGC
>JABMRB010001297.1 GCA_013202865.1 Candidatus Nealsoniibacteriota bacterium
CCTTCGATTTCCACGACGAGATCGTGATCAACGAGATCATGTACCACGCGCCGCCGCAGTTGGCTACCGACACGCAGCCCTATGCGCCATCGCCCGAGCAGTGGATCGAGTTATACAACCGAGGCGCGGCGACGGTCGATCTCGGCGGCTGGGAATTGAAAAACGCCATCGGCTATGAGTTTGCCCCCGGCACGACGATCGGCCCCGGCGGATACCTCGTCGTGGCCTGGGACGCGACGGCTTTCGCGGCGAAGTACCCGGCAGTCGACGTCGTGGGTGATTTCTCCCGCGACTTGTCCTTCAAGGGCGAACGCATTCTGCTGGTCGACCCGACGGGCAACCCGGCCGACGAGGTGCGATACTACGACGACGCTCCCTGGCCGCGTGGCGCCGACGGCAGCGGCTCCAGCCTGGAACTGCGTGACCCCGACGCCGACAACACCGTGGCGGAAGCCTGGGCCGCAAGCGATCAGTCGGGCCTCTCCTCCTGGCAGCACTACACCTACACGATGACTGCCGTCAATCCGGTTTTCACCCCGGCGATCTACAACTACCACGAGTTGCGACTCGGGCTGCTCAGCGACGGCGAGGTGCTGCTGGACAACGTGTCGGTCGTCGAGGATCCCACCGGTGCAGCACGCGAACTGATGCAAAACGGCGCGTTCTCGCTCGGCGAGACCAAATGGCGGTTGGTGGGCAATCATTCGCACAGTGAAGTCATTGTCGACCCCAACAATCCCGCCAACAAGGTGCTTCGCCTGATCGCCACCGGCCCGACCAGCTACCTGAACAACCGCACGGAAACGACGCTCCGATACAACGGTCAACTCGTTCCGGTTCAGGCGGGCACCGAATATCAAATCTCGTTCGACGCCAAGTGGATCACCGGCTCCCGTCAGGTGCATACCGAACTCTACTACAACAAGGTGGCCGAGACGACGATTCTCGCGATGCCCGACCGGCACGGCACACCCGGCACGAAGAATTCGGTCGTCGCTGAGCCCGACGTCGCGGACGCCAACATCGGACCGACCTACACCGGCATGGCGCATGCCCCGGTCGTCCCTGCGGCGGGTGAGGATATCACCGTGTCGGTCACCGCTGCCGATCCGGATGCCGTTGCCGCGATGATACTCTGGTACTCGGTCTCCGGCGGGACATGGCAGAGTGTCCCCATGGCGCCCGCCGACGCGGGGCTCTACTCCGGCACGATCCCCGGCCAGAGCGGCCTTTCTACGGTCATCCAGTTCTATGTTGAAGGAACGGATCTCATCGGGGCCATGTCTACCTATCCGGCGGCCGGACCCGATTCCCGTGCGCTGATCAGGCTCGTTGACAACCGCCAGCCGGCTTCCGATAAGCACAACTTCAGCATGATCCTCACCGCGCCCGACGCCAACCTGCTGCACCAATCGCTGAACATCCTCAGCAACGACCGGCTGGGGGCCACGATCATCTTCAACGAAAGCGAGATCTTCTACGACGCCGGCGTGCGGCTCCGCGGCAGCATGTACAGTCGCCAAAACGCGAGCACAACCGGGTTCAACATCAAGTTTCCCGCCGATCACCTGTTCCTCGGAGTCCATCCCACCGTCGTCGTCGCCACGAGAGCCAGCAATAAGAAGGAACTCCTTGTCAAGCAGATGGTCAACCGCGCCGGTGGAATCCCCGGATTTTACGACGACATTGTCCAATTGATGTCACACCGCATGGACAATTCCGGCACGGCCCGGCTTTCCATGAGCCGGTACGGCGACCACTGGCTCGATTCGCAGTTCGACAACGGGTCGCAGAGCACGATGTTCAAGATGGAAGGGATTCGCGTCATCCGCGACAACGGCAACCCCGAGGCCGTCAAGAGTCCGTTCCCCGTCGGATGGCTCAATTCCTACGATATCTCCAATCTGGGCGACGACCCGGAACAGTATCGCTGGAGCACCCTGATCAACAACAATCGCGACCGCGACGACTATTCCGCCTACATCGCCATGGCCAAGGTCTTCAGCCTCAACGGGACGGAGCTCGAACAGGCCGCGCCCGACGTGATGGACGTCGACCAATGGATGCGCGTCTACGCCATGGCGTCGCTGGCCGGCATCGGCGATATCTACACGCAGGGAAACCCCCACAATCTCAACATGTACGTCCGCCCCGACGACGGCAAGGTCATCGCGCTGCCGTGGGACTGGGACTTCACCTTCAACCGCGGCGCCACGTCGTCGCTCTGGGGTAATAGAAACCTTGCCAAAATCATCGCCCGGCCCGTCTTCACCCGCCTCTTCCACGGCCACCTGCTGGACCTGATCAACTCCAGCTACAATACGGCCTACATGACGCCTTGGATGCAACACTACGGGCAACTGGCCGGCGAAAGCTACACGGGCTATCTCGGCTATATCCAGACCCGCACGAACCACGTGCTGTCGCAACTGCCGGCGCAAGTCCCCTTCAGCATCACCACCAACAACGGCAATCCCTTCACCAGCAACGACGTCGGCGTCATGCTCGAAGGCAAGGGGTGGATCAATGTGCGCGAAATCCGTCTGGCCGGCAGTAACGATCCGCTGGCGGTGACCTGGACCGGCTACGATACCTGGAAGCTCGACGTGCCGTTGGAATCCGGCGCAAACGTCATCACGCTCGAAGCGTTCGACTTCGACGATAGCCCGATCAGTTCCGATACGATTACCGTCACCAGCAGCGTCCCAGACCGGCCGCTATGGGAGTCGCTGCGGATTACTGAAGTCAACTACGAGCCGGCCGAGCCGACGACGCAAGAAGAGGCTCTCGGCTTCGACGATGAAGAATTCTTCGAGTTCATCGAACTGCAAAATATCAGCACGACCGAAACTCTCGATCTGACCGGCGTGCAAGTGACCGAGGGCATCGACTACGCCTTTGCCGCCGGCACGCATCTGGCGCCCGGGCAGTACATCGTGATTGCGGCCAATCCGACGGCCTTCCAACTCCGCTACGGCA
>JABMRB010001298.1 GCA_013202865.1 Candidatus Nealsoniibacteriota bacterium
AATTCCGGCTCGGCCTACTTGTTCGACGTTGCCACGGGCAACGAACTGGACAAGCTCACTGCTTCCGACGCCGAGTCAGGCGACGCTTTTGGCGACTCGGTGGCGATTAGCGGCAACAGGGCGATCGTCGGGGCATTCTCGAACGACGACGCGGGCACGAATTCCGGCTCGGCCTACTTGTTCGACGTTGCCACGGGCAACGAACTGAACAAGCTCACTGCTTCCGACGCCGCACGGGAGGACAGCTTCGGCATCTCGGTGGCCATCGGCGGCAACACGCTCATCGTCGGGGCATTCAGGGACGATGACGCGGGTGTCAATTCCGGTTCGGCTTACCTGTTTGCCGTTCCCGAGCCCTCCACCCTCATCCTCTTGGGCATGGGATCGCTCGGCCTACTGGCGTATGGCTGGCGACGGAGGCGTTAGAAGAGCGGTTCCGGGCCGGCGTCCTGGTACTCGGCCTCCGGGTAGGCCGGCTCCGGCTCGTGCAGGTCGACCACGTCGGTATAGAAAGAACACCGGCACCGCACCCGCTGCTTGGCTGGCAGGCTCCAGTGGGCCGGGTAGGGCACGAGAATACCCTCCACGTCGAACATGCCCCGTACATCGGTGCCGATGCCTTCCATGGCCGCGTGGCACTCCCTCACGTCGCCGTCGCGCACCGTGGTCCACGTCTTCGCCACCGCCAAGCCCGCGTCGGCCATCGCGTCGGCCTGCTGTTGGTGCCCGGCGTTCAGGGCGGCAGCTCCGGTGGCTCCGTGAATTGAAAGGACGGCCTGGTTCAAATGGGTTCGGTCTTCTCGATGAATGCGGGAGAGGCGCAGAACGCCGCTGCATCATCCACGGTCCAGGACTCCCCACCGTCCTTGTTTTCTGCGACGAAAACAGGGCACGTCTCCTTCTCGTTGTCCCCGTCACGCCAATCAAGGATCGAGCTTCTGGCCCAGTCGATCGCAAAACCAGCGTGGTCCAGCAGCCTTGTCCAGAATCCGATCGCCCTGTCATCGAACGAGTTTGCGGTCAGAAGGAGACCGCTGCCCGGAGTCACCATGCGCCGGACGCCTGCTAACGTTTCGAGATCTCTCGATGCGATTTCAAGTTGCTCCACTTCACCGATCGACGATACGTGACGGCACCCCTCCAGGTCGATTTCAATAGCGTGCGTTGCAGTCACCAGGTCGAAAGTCGAGCCGAGAAGCGTTTTGTCCGCCCTTTTCAGATCGAGAACGCGAAATGATACATTCGGTACGGCCGTTTTCGCGGCCAACTCCTTCGCTCGGTCAATACTCTTCTCGTGAAGGTCGATACCGATCACCTCGGCGTCGGGAAACTGCCGGGCGTAGAAGCATGTTAGCACTCCATTGTCGCAACCCACGTCGAGGATTCTTGAAGGGCTTGGCAGGTCAACTCGCAACAGCCAGCTTAGGAAACTCGCATAGAATCCTCCCTTAACCCCGAACGTGACGGCCAGACTCAACGAGAGACTGCCGTTCTTCAGGTGATAGAAGTCGTCATCCGGGTACTCTCCATCGGCGCGCAAGTCGATCGCCTTCAAGACATCTTGCCCGGCCTTGCCAAATCGCGACTCGACGTCGCGCAAGAATCGTTCCCATGAAACCGGCTCGGAAAAGCCGACGGATGAGAGAAACTCGCGAACGGCGGGCTCTGCGTTTTGCAGTGTGGAGCGTGTCTTCGTTTTTCTCTTCTGCTTCATCGCGGTTGCTTCTCGTGAACGTCTTGACGCCGATTCCTATCAGCAAACCGCAGTCTAATACTATTAGAGGGTCGCCGGCAAGCGTCTCCACCACCGACTTTTCTGACAAAGCCATGGGCAAAACGGATGAAAAACAGGTCAACATCTTGGCAAGCGGGGGCCTGTCGGGTAGGTTCAGTGGTTGGATGGGGATCGACATCGCCGTCCGTAAGTTGATTTTCCGCACCGGTCGAGCGCTTGCACGGCGCAGCGACCGGGAAGCGGGATGAAAAACTAAAACGGAGGTCTTACGTACCGATGAAGCACAAGCACACTTTCACACACACGATGATCGTTTGGGTAGGCATGGCGACGTGCGGCTGGCTGACGTCGGCCAACGCCGCTGACACTCGAGCGGTCGCCGAACAGGCTGAACCGGCCAACGACAGGCTGGCGGGCATCTGTGCGGCCGAGGGGTATGCATTCACGCCGAAAGTGCGCAAGGCCTTTCTTGCCCATGCCAAGCAACAGGCGGCTGCCGTTCTGAAAGCTGAAGGAAAATCCCTCCCGAAGGATTTCCTGGCATGGATCGATTCGGACCCGGAGGTGCAAGCCGCCGTCTATGGCGCTCACAACGAACCGTGGGACGTGCTTTTGTGGCTCTACTCGTTGCGTTTGGACCTCGGCAAGGCCAAGTTCGAGAAGTATCATCAGTTGGCATTGGCGGCAGCTATCGTGAGCGCCAAGCAGGACATGGAAGCCGACGTCACGTCGCGCGAGCCGTTGAAACTGGTCATCCATGGCGATCCGCGCAAGCTGATCGACACGAAGGAGCCCGGCCGCGAGCTGGACAAGAACGATCACATTATCAACTTCCTCAACGATAACACGATCGAGGAAGAGGTCGTTTCGGGATACAAGGACGCTGTGCCGGAGCTCAAGTACGACAAGCAAGGCATCGCAATCCCAGCACCCAAGAGTAAGGAGAAGCCCAAGCAGGTACCGGTCATCGAGAAACGCAAGCGCTCACTGTACGCCTGCGACGTGCTCGCCGACAAAGCCCTCCAGGCGCAATTCAACGCCTACATGAAATCCAAAGGCCATCCCGTAGACATCGACTGCGGCGACCGCATCGTCCACTGGAAGAGTCGCGACGCGGTCCACGGCCAGCAGAACCGGGACATCACTGCAGCCTACAAGCTGTTCCGCGCCGCCTACGAGGCCAAGGGGTATCTGCCCGCACAGCGCGATCCGATTCCTTCACCGGCCGAGCGGTGCATTTACATTATCCGCAACTACGAACACGAATTCCCCACGGAGATCCGGGCCAATCGCGAGTGGCCTCAGTTTCCCATTACGGCGCCCTGGCCGGTTCTAACTCTGCTTGTGGACGACGACCAGCCTCTGCGCGAACGCGAAGAGCGATGGATCGCATTTCGCGATCGAGGCGAGTTCAAGAAGTACGGCGAGTACATCGGCGCCATAGCCCAGCAGTTCGACATCCAATCCGCGCGTCGGCTGAAACCGCACCCGTTTACCTATCACACCATCCAGATGATGCTCAAGGACGGCGGGGTGTGCGGGACCATGGGTGCCATCTCGGCGCGGTCCCACGTTTCGCTGGGCATCCCCGCCTGCCAGGCCATCCAACCGGGCCACTGCGCGATGGTCGCTTTCCAGTATGATGCGAAGAAGGCAATCTATATCTGCAAAGGCGGACAATACGCTACCGGTGGTGACGAGAAGACCACTCCGTTCGCGAGATGGTACTTTGGCGACGACGCGAAGAACTACCCCAGGAGACCGGGCTTCGGCGTGCAGCCCAACCCACGCAAACCCATGGTGTACCACCAGAGCATCGCATGGGCGGTGAACCACGGAATGTCCGCTTTCCTTGACTCCACGATCGCATATAGCGTCTATCGGCTCCTGGACGAACCGGCTCGCAAGGGTCGCGCAACGACGCTCCTGGCAAGCGGGCTTGCGATGAACCCCTACAACTTCCTGCTGGCCGATGCCGCTCAGGCAGCGGCAGACACTCCGGAGAAACAGCTACGGTTCTGGCAGACGTTTCAAGCCGCACTTCAGGCCGCTGCCGACAAGAGCGGTTGTCCCGCTGACGGACTCTACAGCGAGACCGTCAAGAAGAACGTATTCGAAAGCATCGCAAAACTACCCGTACCGGAGAACAAGCAGACGATCAAGGAAATCTACGCCTTCCTGCAGACCGAGAAGTGCGATGTTCCGGAGGCACTGCTCATCTACCGGTTGGCGATTGAAGGACTCCCTGCACTATTGACCGATATGGAAACGCAGTACAAGAACCATCTGATCTCGGTAAGGATCAAAGCCTCTCCCGAAAACGATACGGCCTGTGCAATCATGGCCGCCTCGCTCAAAACGTCCGCCGCTTGCATCGAGGACGAAGAGCAGCGGACCCAATGGGCCTTGAAGCTGTGGAAACAGGCCGCCGGACGCGAGAAGTACTTCGGACGATGGCTGCGCGTCTCCACGGACCCCTCCGTGTTGTTCCTAGCCAAGCAGGCCGGGCAGCGCATGCCCGATGACACACAACTCATGCAATCTCTCCTGGACCTACTCACTGCGGAACTGAAGGATTCAGTAGCCGGTCAGCGCGATATCGAAAACTGTCGCGTGCTGGCCGACAAGATCGAAGCCGCCGCGAAGCACACGAAAGACCCGGATCAGAAACGCAAATGGACCCGGGGCCTATCGAAGATCATCACGGGACACGAAACCTTCAAGCCACAAACCGCGAAGAAGGACGCAGAAGCGCTGCGCGACCCATGTGCCGACGCGGTCAAAGGGCTTCTCACAGCGACCTGAATATCACCCATCACGTACAGCGATTCTCTCACCCCAGCCACCGTGCCACGTCCTTGGCCCAGTACCTATCGCCAAGTCGCCCTAAACGCGTAAACCCTTGTCTTGTAGGGGTTCTCGTCACTTTCGCCATTTCCACGAACCCCCTGAAAACCCCCCAAAAAGCCCCTTGCGGGTGTCGCGACACCCGGTGATTCGGCGTCTTGGACACTCTGACGTATCCGACGGCGGGGGTGAGTGGCTTGGGCATTGTCATCCTTTCGTTGAGCCCCACGGTTCGCCCCCGTCCGCGTCGTCGCCGGGCAAAGGCGCGAGGGCCGAAAAAAAGCTATACTTCAGTAGGGACTACTGCGTATTACCTGTTTCTCCACAGATC
>JABMRB010001299.1 GCA_013202865.1 Candidatus Nealsoniibacteriota bacterium
AACCAGTCCGGCACACGCCGCCAGTCGCCCGGCCCGCCAAGGTGCGTCGCTTCGGCACGCGGCCGTCCAAAGGGCGAACTGTACGAGCATCAGCAGGCAAAACGGGGCCTCGGCAAGCACAAACGTACTGGCGGCAATCGCTTCGGGATACAACGCGGCCACGACGCCGGCAATCATCGCGGCCCGAGCGTCGAACAACTGCCGCGTCAGCCACCACACGGCAACCACGGTAAGCCCGCCCAGTACAACACTCACGCCCCTGCCCCACATTACCGGCGGCTCGTCGTCGCCCAACAGGAACAGCGGCGCCAGCAGCAGGGGATAGCCGGGCGTGCGAAAGACTTCGGCACCGTCGGGTTCGACCTGGTACGGCCGGCCCTGGGCAATCGCTCGGCCGAGCGTCCAATAGCTCTCGCTGTCGGGAAAGCCAAACTCTCCCGCAGACCGCGCATGCCAATACTCGGCAGCGGTCCATCGCACTGCCAGCGCAACAGCCAGCAGCAGGACAATTTGCATCCATGCAGTGAGTTTCATCCTTGCACCACCGATCAAGCGGGCGAGAAACAGGCAGAGCATGGTACTCTGGCCCGGCCTTGGCAGTCAAGGCAAATCCGCACCACCCGCGTCACCGCCCCACCCCCCCAAGTTTAGCGGTCGGGCTTGCCCGAAGTTCGCCCAACTAGCGTCAACATAGGAAAGCATCGCAAGCTAGGGTGACTGTTCCGCCACGCAACCTCATTATCGAGCCGATCGCCGCCATCCTTCGATCTCCCGCCGCGGGGGGTGTACCGAATCGCCATTGCAGATATACTTAATCTTTCGTATCGTGGCAGCAACGCTAGCGAACGAGTTTGCCCGGGCGGTCCCGAGGCGGCGGTTTCCACTGAGGATCTATTTGCAGGAGGAGCTTCATGGCATCTTTACCGGAGTATGTAACGGCATCGCGGCCCGTGCCGCAGGACGCCCGCTCGGCGTGGTACAAGAACACGGCGCAGACCTATGCAGGGATCATGCTGTGGGTCGTGTTCTGGCGGTACATCGTGGTCAAGACACCGGCCTTCGGTGGGAGCCTTGCTGCCGGCGCAGCGGTCGCGCTGCTGGGAGTGCTGATCGCGGCGCTGCTGTGCCACTTCCTGACCTATCTGGTGCCCGGAATGTTGGGTATGAAGACCGGTCGCCCTCTGTACCTCGTGGGGACCTCGACCTACGGAGTCCATGGCGGGTTCATCATGCCCGGATTCCTGATGGGCTGTTTGCAGTTCGGGTGGTTGGCAGTCAACGCATGCATCGCGTGCCAGTTAATCTGTGAATCGTTCGGGGTCGCGATGGTCGAGGCGGGAGAAAGGGCCGGAAAGGTCGATTTCGCCGATCCGATCTACTGGGGTATGGGTGTGCTCTACGTCCTGCTGGCCGTTGGCGTGGGGCTGAAGGGCATCCAGTACGTAGCGAAGGTGGCTACCTTTACGCCGCTGATCCCCTTGGCGATCCTGGTGTTCTTGCTGATCAAGACAGCATCCGGTCTCGGTGGCGCCGACTTCCAGGAATCCCTGGTCGACGCGCACAAGGCCGCCGTGGAGACAGCAAATACTGCCGTCGATGAGGCCAAAACCGACGACGAGAAGAAAACGGCAACTGAAACAGCAACGGCCGCCACCGCCTCGCTCGAGGAGGCACTGGAGCAAAAAGCATCCCCCGGCGAGCAGGAGTACCTTGGAGGTCTCTTCTCGCTGACCAAGGGAAGTGGGTTGTACGTGATGCTAATCCTCTCGGTCTACATCGTCGGGTTCTTTGCCACGGCCGGAGCTGCCGGTGCCGACTTCGGCATGAACAACCGCGGCGCGGCAGACGTGCATCTCGGCGGATTGGTGGGGATCGTCGGTTCCACGGTCTTTGCCGGCGGCGTGGCGATCCTGGTGGTTGCCGGCGCTTACGGCAGCGGGATGATCACGGATCCGGCAGTCGTCGGTGAACTCGATCCGGTCGCCCTGACGCCAAGCATCGTTGGTGGAGAGCCTATCATGGGCTTGACGCCAGCCAACTGGATGAAGTTCCTCTTGGCCCTGGCCTGCTTTGCCCCGGCCTGCTTCCCCGCTTTCATCGCTGCCAACAGTTTCCGAACCACGATGCCCAATTTCGGCATGGTGGCAGTGGCGATCGGCACGGCCTTCTCCATCTTCCTGACCGTCACCGGTTACGCGGAGAACGTCATCGCCGTGTTCACCATCGTGGGCGCCTCGTTCGGCCCGATTTG
>JABMRB010000128.1 GCA_013202865.1 Candidatus Nealsoniibacteriota bacterium
CCCTTGGTCACCGGCACGTCGAGACTGCGTCCCTCGCTGCCGACGGCACTGCGTCCCTCGCTGCCGGCGGCACTGCCGAGCGTGAAACCCATCATCGGACCGCCGGCGACCACCCGGGCCGCGTCTTCGGTCAGTCCGCCACAGAAGTCGATCAATGTCCGATAGTCCACGCCGACGGGCACCAGCAAGTTCTTCGGCTGCCGCACGCCGCCGCCGGAGACGGTCACGATACGATGGGTCAGCGGCTTGCCGCGCAGCACGGCACGCGCCAGCGCGGCGGCCGTGCCGACGTTGACCACCACGACGCCCACGTCCAGCGGCAGCCCGCCCGTGGGGACCTCTCGCGAGAGCACCGCTTGGATCAGTTGTTTCTCGCCGCCTTGCGGATACTTCGTGTGCAGGATTTTCAATCGCACGTCGGTCCCGGCCGCGGCCGCTCGGAGCGTCTCTGCCGCGTCGGGTTTATTGTCTTCGAGGCAAATCGTAACGCTGGAGGCGCCGGTCGCTCGCCTTGCCAGCAAGGCTCCGGCAACCACGGCGGCCGGAGCTTCGATCATCAGCCGGTCATCGGCCGTCAGATACGGCTCGCATTCGCAGCCGTTGATTAGCAGCGTGTCGATCGGTCTGGCCGGGTTTCGCGTCAGTTTAACGTGCGTTGGAAATGCCGCCCCGCCGAGCCCGACCAATCCGGCCGACCGGGCCGCGGCTGCGATCGCCTCGGGCTCGAATCGGTCCAACTCGTCGCAGGACCACTCGCCGCCGAAGACGTCGTCCCACAAGGCACGTCCGGCAAGGGGTTGCTCCTCGGCCGCACGAATGGGAATCGCCGCCACGTGACGCCCGTTGGGCAACGTGACCGTGGACTGTCGGGCAACCGTCCCGCTGACGCTGGCGTGGACCGGTGCGGAGACGAAGGCGTCGGTTTGGCCCACGACGTCGCCGAGCGCCACCTCCGCACGGGCCTTGACCTCGGCTTGGCACGGCGCGCCGAGATGCTGCACCAATGCAATGCGAACTTCCTCGGGCACCGGCAGCACTTCGACCGCGGCGCCGGCGGCAAGCCGTTTTCGGCCGGCCGGATGGACACCCCGGGCGAACGTGGCCTTGTTCCGATCGACAGTTTCGGCAATGGTGGTCATGAGGTTCTCGGTTCGAATTGCCGCACCAGCCGGGCCACGGCGACCGAGCCGCCGATACCGATTAACAGCCCGGCGATTGCGCCGAGCAACTGACTCTCCGCCCGGGCCGAGAAACAGGCAGCCCCGATCAGTGCCAGCAGGATCGGTCCGAGAAACAGCCCGATCGATACGGCAGCCAACCGCCACCCCGCCAGGGTCCCGACGTCGGGCCCGGTCTCATTGCCGCCGCCCGCACCCGGGCAGCCCGTGCAGTCCGGCCGAGTCGTTTTGCAGTGGTGGCGATTCTCCGTCATTAAATCTCCTCAGGGAGGGCTGGCCAGCGGCTACGAACCGTCAATCGAGATCGAGCTTCGTCTCGCCGGAGCGAGACGGCTACGGGTTGCCTATTATGCCAGGAACGAGAGAACGGCCCAATAGCGATTGCGAAAGCCCCCGATTGCATCGGCGGGATCCCCCGGATGCAATCCGGGGGCTCTTGTGCGTCCGGCGTCTATTTCAGGTACGTTTGCCGGATCGACGCTAAGGTTTGCAGGGCCGGCTTCGCATTGCCGTCGGCGTCGAACAGGCCGGCGTGGGGGAAGTCGTGGGGCTCGGCGTCGCGGAGCTGGTTCCAGAAAATCGCCTCGACGTAGGGCTTGGCCAGCAGCAGCGGCACGTTGCGGGCGGCCCAGGCCTGCTGCGACTGGGGCGTCCAGATGCCTGACGCATGCCGCGTCTGCCTATCGGCCGACGGGTCGTCGCCGTCGGCGCTGGGGGCCGAAAACGAAACCAGCAGCGGCAGCCCGAAGATGCTCCAATGGTCTACCTGTCGCCCGAGCTCCAGCGGGATCCGCGGCAGCGTGCCGCCCGGGGCGCCGCCGACGTTGATCTCCAGCATCAGGCCCGAGATACCCAAGCCGGCCCGGACCAGCGCGTCGGCAAAGTGCAGCGGCGGAAAATCGATTTGGCGACGGCTCATGTACTCGGCCCAGGGCTGATCGAAGGAGATCACGACCGGCGTGTCGGGGTCGGCCGCGCGGATCAGCTCGATGCTGCGAGCGGCCAGGCGGAGTTTCTCCTGTTCAGAGAGCGAGAGCAGATCGGCTGAGTTCATCCGCGAAGAGCAGACCCACAGGTCCACCTTGCCGCGATATCGCTGGACGGCAGCCGTGATGAAATCGGAAACGAACGAGAGCACGTTTTCAAAGTCGCCTTCCCAGAGAAACAGCCAGTCGGGCAGGCTGCGGGCGTCGAGCTTCAGCAACGGCCCGCCGCAGACCTTCAGGTTGTGGCTACGGCACCACTCGATCTGCTTGTCGCAGACGGTCCAGTAGTAGCTGCCTTCGGTGGCTTCGACTTCACGCCAGCACAGCGGCATCACGGCCATGTTGAAGCACGTGGGAAACTGCCCGGCCGTCCGGTCGTCCAGAAGCGAGATTCCCAGATCGCCGCCGAGTACGGTTGGCAGCTTCGCTCCGCCGCGCAGCCGGACAGCGGCTGCCTGGTCGGCGTACGTGGCCGTCAAGAGATCGGCCGCGTCGAGCGCCGCACGGAGCGCCTGCTGGGCCAGATCACCCGAGACGCGACGATCCTGGGACGTCGCAGCCCGGCCGAGCAGTGCGGTCGCCTCCGCCTCCTTCTCGGTGATCTTCTTCGCCACGTCCAACCCTGCCACGCGCCACTCAGCCAGTTGGTTGCGTAGCTGCCCGACGGTTCCCCGGGCGAGTTCCAGGGGGAGGTGATGGGGCCCGAACTCTTCGTTAAGGCAGGCGGTCGAGAGGGTCGGCCGGCCGTGCCCCTCGACCTCCCAGGGGACGTGGAGATTGCCCGTATCGGAAACGGACCGTTCGAGCACCAACTGATCGCCGTCGGCCCGGGCGCGGACCTGCCACGCCAGGCGGTCGATACCGGAGAGATAGGCGTGGCCGACCATTTCGTCGGTCAAACGTTCCGGCGGCGTCACGATGAATCGCATCAGGCCCATCAGGCGGAAATCCTCACCGATCCGGCGGCAAAAGGCAAACCCCGAAACAACGAGTTTACCCGAGACAGCCCGGCCGTTCAAGCGTAGGTCAGGGCTCGCCCTGACAGAAACCAACGCTTACCCCAACGAAAATCAACCGTCTTCCGAGCCACTCTCAGGCTGCGGATACGGATCGGTCCGCGACAATTCGCCCGACGGCAGTTCGTAATAGAGAAAACCGTTAATCGAATAGACGTTCGGCACCCCGAGGCGGCGACTCTCCTCCTGGGCCTTATGCACCGCACGACGGCCGATGCGCAGAATTTCCTCGAATTCGAGGTAGGTGGCCAGATCGAACGGCGGTTCAGTACTCACTGTCTGTTCCTCTGTGCCATAACCAGGAACTCGTCAAACAGCCGTTCATTATGTGTCGAGACTTTCTTGCCGGTTCCGGCTGCTACGCTCTCAAACCCACCATTCGCATTATACATCAGCGCCCAATGATCGGCCAGGAATCGGTATGAACTCCAGAAATTGTAGAGACTCCGGGAGAATCTCCGCCGGATGTCCACTTCCGGCACGTGGTGGCCTCCCTTGCGTACCCGTTGTTGTACACGTCCTACGCAAGTCTCGGGAGAATTCAAGAACAACATGACGATTGACGTGCTGAACCCGGTCGCCCGCGCCGCCTCCAGGACCCTGCTGAATCTGCGGCCGGAGAGTGTCGATTCGACCAGCAGCGACTCGTCCGATGCCAGTCCCTCCTCCAGCGCCGCAAGAAACTGCCGTCCGGCGGCAAACTGTTTCCGCTCGGGTGCATCGGGCGAAAGTCCCTCTGCGATGGCGTCGGCACTCAGATACACGTAAGCGCGCTCAGCCAAATACTCCAGCGCGAACGTGGTCTTACCGGAACCGTTCGGCCCCGCCACCACAATCAGTTGCTTCGAGGTCGTCAATGGTACCGGTCCTCTTCAGCCCCCAGCCTCAAATCCCAAATCCCAAATCCCAAATCTGAAATCACAACGTCCCCTTCGTACTCGGCACGTCTGTCATTCGCGAATCGCGGCCGACGGCCATACGCAACGCCCGGGCGGTGGCCTTGAAGATGCCCTCGGCGATGTGGTGGCTGTTGCGGCCGTAATGGACGTTTACGTGCAGGTTGCACAGGGCGTTGGCCGAGAAGGCCTGCCAGAACTCGGCCACCAGTTCGCTGTCGAACTCGCCAATCCTCGGCGTCGGCAACTCGGCGTTGAAGACGAAGTAGGCCCGGCCGCCCAGGTCGATCACACTGGTTACGAGCGTCTCGTCCATCGGCAGCGCGAAGTGCCCGTAGCGACGGATACCCGCCTTGCCGCCCAGGGCCTCCTGCAACGCCATCCCCAGGCAGATCCCCACGTCCTCGACCGTGTGGTGCTGGTCGACGTCGAGGTCGCCGACGGCCTTGACCGAGAGGTCGACGGCCGCGTGCTTGGCAAACAGCGTGAGCATGTGGTCGAAGAAGCCGACCCCGGTGGCGATCTTCGTCTTGCCGGTGCCGTCGAGCGACAGTTCCAGTTCGACCTGAGTCTCGGCCGTTTCGCGATGAATCCGAGCGGTGCGTCCCATAGTGCCTCTTCAGTTTGTAGTGA
>JABMRB010001300.1 GCA_013202865.1 Candidatus Nealsoniibacteriota bacterium
GTTACCTCGTGTTCCTGCATCGCTTGCAGCAGGGCGGCCTGTGTCTTAGGCGGCGTCCGGTTGATCTCGTCGGCCACCACGATGTTCGAGAAGACCGGGCCGTGGACGAATCGAAACGTCCGTTGGCCGGTGGCCGCGTCCTGGTCGATGATCTCCGTGCCCGTGATGTCGCTGGGCATCAGGTCGGGGGTGAACTGGATCCGGCTGAACTTCATCGCCAGGGCCTTGGCGATCGTTGAAATGGTCAGCGTCTTGGCCAGCCCCGGCACACCGATCGTCAGGCAATGCCCCCGGGCGAACATGCAGATCAACATCTGCTGGATCATTTCGTCCTGCCCGATAATCACCTTGTGGACTTCGCCAACCAGCGCTTCGCGGGCCTGCACAACACGATGGACGGCCTCTTCGGGACTCATTTGGGGGGTAGACACCGGCGGCAAGCTCCTTGTGCGATGCGCAGGGGCATTATCGCTCTACCCTAGTCCAAATCGGTGCGGCGTTCAAGAAGGATGTCGCTGTAGACGGCGCTGGATATCTCACCACGGAGGCACGGAGAACACAGAGAAGAAGGAGGAGAAGAAAGGAAAGATAGAAATGAACCGCAGAATGTCGAACAAGGAGTGTTGAATGTTGAAGTGCAAAGTTCGCCTCGTCTCACCTTCGACATTCAACACTCCTTGTTCGACATTCGATATTCCTTTCGTTTCCTCCGTAACTCCGTGGTGAGTTTCCTGGCAAAGAGCCCACTCGGCCCAAATAGCCGACCACCCACAAGATTCTACTACGCCCAGGGGGCTCGCCTGTGGTATAGTGCAGAGCAGACGCCTACACCACGAAAAACGCCGAGGGAGACCTATGACTGCCGGCACGTTGCGAATCTTGTTAATAACGGTGCTGTTGGCCGCTCGGACTGCCCTCTCGGCGGACGACAAGCAGTGGTCGCAATTTCGCGGCCCCGGCGGCACAGGCATCAGCGACACAGCCATCAGCTCTGCGGCGGCGATCCCTACCGAGTGGACCGACCGCGACTACAACTGGAAGGTCGAGCTACCCGGCGTCGGCCACGCTTCGCCCGTGGTCCGCGACAAGCGGATCTTTGTCACGTGCGGCGATCCGGAGTCGGCCGGTCGGGCGATCGTTTGCCTCGATACGTCGGACGGACGAACGCTCTGGCGGCGCGACTACCCATCGAAAACCTTCCGGCAACACCGCGACAACAGCTACGCCACGGCCACCCCGGCGGCCGACGACCTGGGCGCGGTGCTCACCTGGTCGACGCCCGAGCAGGTCGTCCTGCTGGCTTTGGATCGCGACGGCGGCGAGACGTGGCGTCGCGACCTGGGGCCGTTCGTGGGCATGCACGGCAGCGGCTCCTCGCCCATCATCCTCGACGACCTCGTTATCCTGGCCAACGACCAGGGCGACCCGAAACTGCTCGCCCGTATCCTCGGCCGCAAGGAGCCTGACACGCCCGCGGGCAAGAGTTTCCTAATCGCCGTGGATCGCCGCACGGGCAAGACCCGTTGGAAGCTGCCTCGCCGCACGACGCTGGCTGCCTACTCAACGCCCTGTGTCCATCGGCCTGATGGCGGCAAAGCCGAGCTAATCTTCACGAGCACCTCGCACGGCGTCACGGCCGTCGACCCGGCCACGGGCAAGATCAACTGGCAGCTCGACGACGTCTTCCGCGACCGCTGCGTCGGTTCACCCGTCGCCATACCCGGCCTGGTCATTGGCGGCTTCGGCCACGGCATCAGCGGCGTGCGCTGGGTAGCCGTGCGCCCCGGCCCGCGAGCCGCCGGGTTTACCCCGGCGCTTGTATACGACCTGAAGAAATCGGTTCCGCTGGTCCCCACGCCGCTGATCCATCGCGGCCGGCTGTTCCTCTGGGGCGACGACGGCGTAGTCTCGTGTCTGAACGTTGCCGACGGCGAAGCCATCTGGCAGCAGCGCGTCGGCGGTTCGTTCTACGGTTCGCCGGTATGCGTCGGCGATCGGCTCTACTGCATCGCCAAGGACGGCACGGTGGTCGTGCTGGCCGCCTCGGACAAGTACAAGGTCCTCGCCCGAGTGCCGCTGGGCGAGCCGAGCTTCGCCACCCCGGCAATCTCCGGCGGCGTGATGTATCTACGGACCCGCTCGCATCTATTTTCACTCGGAGGTAAGACGCCATGACCGACGAACCCAAGAAGAAGGGCCTGTTCGATCCGGATTACTGCGAAAGCCGTTGCCCGGTCTGCACGCGTGCCCGCAAGGGCAACCGCCTTGCCCGGCTCCTTCAGACCGTCGAGACCATCGTCACATTCGGCGGATGTCCCTGGGGCCGAGCCCGCCAACGAAAATACGGCGTGAAGCCGCACGAATCGTTGCCGCCGGAGTAGGTCAGGGCTCGCCCTGACGCGACTCGGCAACGAGTTCCCCCCGAAACTTCATCAGCAGCCCGAAGGGCTACGCTACGGCAGAAGCGCCGCGGCCTACTCCATCTTGCGGATACGAATCTCGATGCCGTCATCGTCTTTCAACAACCGGACCAACTCGCCCGTGTCGGTCTTGCCGAAATGATACGGATAGACGATCTTCGGCCGGATCGTGCGGACCGCGGCGGCGACCATCTTAGGCGTCATCGTGTAGGGCAGATTCATCGGCAGGAAAGCGACGTCGATGCCGGTTAGCTTGGCCATCTCGGGCACGTTCTCCGTATCGCCCGCTACGTAAACGCGTTGGTCGCCGAAAGTAATCACGTATCCATTGCCGACGCCCTTGGGATGGTACGGCTGCCCCGGCTTGCGCACATGCACCACGTTGTAGGCGGGCACGGCCTCGATCTTCAGGCCGCGGACCGTTTTGACGTCGCCATTCTTCATCACCGTGCCCCTCCCCATCTTCTCGGCACAGACGGCCGTCAGAACCAGCGCCGTCTCCTTACGGGCGATCTTCGCGATCGCGGCCTTGTCGAGATGGTCGCCATGTTCGTGCGTCACAAGGATCAGGTCGGCCTTGGGCATCTTCGAATAGTCGGCATATCGCTCGACCGGATCGACGTGGATCGTCTTTCCGGCGAACTGAAACATCAGCGTGCCATGGCCGACGAACGTAATCTTCAGATCGCCCGCCGAGGTTTTCAGCGTGTCCACCTCGAAATCCGTCGGCGGAGTCGCCGCGGCGGCCGATGGTAGCAGGCAAAGGCCAATCGTCAGTACAAAAGCGTTCATATCGGGTCTCCTTGCTGGGGGTGGATGCCACGGGTGGAAGTGGCGACGTTCCAACGCCACCCTCCATAGTAGTCTATCACGCAATCCCCACGCCCGCACGCACCCGCAGAAACACCCGAGACCGACCCCACGCAACGCAGTGCGTGGGCGTTTCCCAGCCCCAAATCCCCAATCCCAAATCCCAAATCCGCCCCAGACTGCCCTTGCCGCAACGCCCCGAATCGAGGATGATTCCCGCCGAATTCTTTGATCTCGCCGGTCTTCGGCCGTTTGGCGGTTCGGCGGCCGGTACACAAGTGACGTCCCAAGGAGGCGATCATGGACCGGAAGATCTCGACGGCGGCAATCGCGATGGTGCTCTGGGGTGTCGGCGGGGCGTTTGCCGACCGCTACGCCACACCGCCGGGTGCCTACCAGACCGGCACGGCGTACCTGGAAAACGCTGAATACGACAAGGCCGTCGAGGCGTTGAGCGAGGCGATTCGGCAGAACCCACAACACACGGACGCCACCATCCACCGGGCCAGCGCCTATCTCAGCAAAGGCTGGTCGAACCGCGCGATCGCCGACTGCAACGTGGCGCTGCGGCTCGACCCGTCCAACGCCAAGGCCGTCCACGTTCGCGGGGTCGCCTACGGCAACTTCGGCGACATGGACCGGGCATTGGCCGATCAGCACGAAGCGATCCGGCTCGATCCGCAACTTGCCCCCGCCTACGTCCATCGCGGTGCGGTTCTCTGGGAACGCGGCCAGCGAGACCAAGCCGCCGTCGACCTGGACACCGCCATCCGGCTGACCGGCGAAGCCATCCGCCGCGATCCGACCGGCCATCGGGCCTACACACAACGAGCGTTCGCCCATCTGGTCCGCGGCGATCTCGACAAGGCCGTCGCCGATTGCAGCCAGGCGATTCGTCTGAACCCCCGATCGGTCGAGGCCTACTGCAAGCGCGGTTTCGCCCGCCGCAAGCAGGGCGATGTGAACGGGGCCATTGCCGATTTTACCGCGGCCACGCAGCTCCACCCCAAGAGCATCCCGGCGCACTACCGCCGCGCGATCGCCTGCTGCCAGCGCGGCGACGCCCAAATCGAGTTGTCTCGTTACGCCGAGCTGTTCCGGCAGGACCCGAAGCAAGTCGACCGGTTCCATGGCCGCGATCTGCCCTATGCTCAGAAGTCCGACCTGCAAAAGACCGTTACCGACCTGACCATCGCGATTCGGCTGGCCGACGAGTCGATCCGGCTCAACGCGGACGGTCCGGAAGCCTACCGCGATCGGGCGGTCTCTTACCTGGCGTTGGGCGAATTCGATCGGGCAATGACCGATCTGGCTGCCGCGATCCGGATCAACCCGCGCGACGCCCGATCGTACGGCAAGCGAGGATTTCTCCGCATCAAGCGGAACACGGCCGCCAAGCTGCCGGCCGAGACCGACCGCGCGATCGCCGACCTGACCGAAGCCATCCGGCTGGCCCCCGGCCTGGCCGAGGCCTACTGTTACCGCAGCATCGCCCAACTAGTCCGCGGCAACATGGCCAGCGGTCTGGCCGACTGCAACGAAGCGATCCGTTTAGACACCAAGCTGGCCCAAGCCTATCGGCTCCGCAGTCTGATCTACAACACGATGCACCAAGCCCCCCAAGCCGCCGCCGACGCCGCCCGCGCCGACGAGTTGGAAGCACGGCGCCCGGCCGTGCCGCGCGGGCCCGTCCGCCACTAATTCAGCGGGTGGCTGGGGTCGGACTGCGAGGAACGAGCAGGGAGCCCCCAGA